>JAQTSL010000171.1 GCA_028711355.1 Rhodoferax sp. | reverse complement strand
GCAGTTGACTGTAAATGTCACGCCACTCACGCACCCGGCGCATACTGACGAAGTTTTGCCGCAATAACTGCTCGTACTGGCGGTTGCTGAGCTTGTGAAAATTAATTGGGGTCAGACCCCGATTACCGGAAGCATCCGGGCGAGCGGAGGATTCGGTAGATCGGGCTCTGACCCCCACTGATTGAATGTCCTCGGGCTGACCACCCCGATTGTTTTCCAACCACTGCCACAGCTTGAGGTAGCCGCTGAATTCACTTTTTTCATCGTCAAACTTGGCGTGCGCCTGGTCGGCTTGCTGCTGCGCCTCGAGCGGACGGTCGCGCACGTCTTGCACGCTCAGGGCACTGGCAATCACCAACACTTCGTCCAGCGCCTCACGGCTGCGCGCTTCCAGAATCATCCGGCCGACACGCGGGTCCAGCGGTAGTTTGGCCAGTTCCCGACCGGTGGCCGTCAGCTCGTTGGCGTCATCGACCGCGCCCAATTCGTTGAGCAACTGGTAGCCGTCGGCAATCGCGCGACCGGAGGGTTTTTCGAGGAATGGAAAGTCTTCCACCACGCCCAGGTGTAGCGACTTCATGCGCAAAATCACCCCGGCCAAACTGGAGCGCAAAATTTCGGGGTCGGTAAACTGGGGGCGACCGACAAAATCTTGCTCGTCATACAGCCGGATGCAGATGCCGTTGGCCACACGGCCACAACGCCCGGCGCGCTGGTTGGCCGCAGCCTGGCTGATCGGCTCCACCAGCAATTGCTCCACCTTGCTTCTGAAACTATAGCGCTTCATGCGCGCTGTACCTGCATCAACGACGTATTTAATGCCTGGCACGGTGAGCGAGGTTTCAGCTACGTTGGTGGCCAAAATGATGCGCCGCCCGCTGTGGCCGTCAAAAATGCGGTCTTGCTCGGCCTGGCTCAGGCGGGCAAACAGCGGCAGTACTTCGGCGTTTCTGAACACCGGCTGGTGGCTCAGGTGGCCACGCAGGTGGTCAGCGGCCTCACGGATCTCGCGCTCGCCGGGCAGAAACACCAAAATGTCGCCGCTGTTGTGCACGTCGCGCCACAACTCATCGACCGCATCGGCAATCGCGTTGTTGAGGTCGTAGTCACGCGCTTCTTCAAACGGGCGCCAACGTTGCTCCACCGGGAACATCCGGCCCGAGACCATGACGATGGGGGCCGGACCGCTTTTGCTGGCAAAGTGATCGGCAAAACGCTGCGCATCGATGGTGGCGCTGGTCACCACCACTTTCAGGTCGGGACGGCGCGGCAGGATTTGCTTTAAATAGCCGAGCAGAAAGTCAATATTCAGGCTGCGCTCGTGCGCCTCGTCGATGATGATCGTGTCGTAAGCGCTCAGCAACGGATCAGTTTGGGTTTCGGCCAACAAAATACCGTCGGTCATCAGCTTGACCGACGTAGCGCGGCTCAGGCGGTCCTGAAACCGCACCTTGAAGCCGACCACCTCGCCCAGCGGTGTGTTGAGCTCTTGCGCAATGCGCTTGGCCACGCTGCTGGCAGCAATGCGCCGGGGCTGGGTATGGCCAATCAGTTTGCCGCGCGGCGCGGGGCGGCCGTCGGGCCAGGTCTTGGGGTAGTTGCACAGCCCGCGCCCCAGCGCCAGGGCAATTTTTGGCAGTTGAGTGGTTTTTCCGGAGCCGGTTTCACCACAGACGATGATGACCTGGTGCGCCTGCATCGCCGCCATGATTTCCGCGCGGCGGGCGCAGACCGGCAAGTCTTCGGGAAAGTCGATTTTCAAGGGTGCAGACATGGGGCCGCCATTATCAGAGCCGTGTCTGGTGGTGATCGCCGAGAGCCGATGCACGATGGTGTGCAACGCCTCCATAATCAGCGGTATGAAACTGTTACGTAATGGTCGGGGCGAAAGGATTCGAACCTTCGACCCTCTGGTCCCAAACCAGATGCGCTACCAGGCTGCGCTACGCCCCGACGGCGCAATTGTACCGGCTTGGCGCCGCTTGGCGGCCAGGCGTTGAGCGCAAGATGCCAAGTCTGCAGCCTGCCCTGACCTGGTTACCCCCGGGCACCGCGTTTCCACCGACAGACAGCGCGTGGGATGCAGCGACCATTGCGCCTGGCCTGCTGTGCGCCGGCGGCGATTTGTCGGTAGCAACCCTCACACAGGCCTATCACAACGCCATTTTTCCGTGGTTCAGCCCAGGCCAACCGATTCTGTGGTGGAGCCCTGACCCCAGGATGGTGCTCAACGTCGGCAGCTTTCATCTGCGCATTTCGTTGAAAAAACGCCTGAAACAATTTATCCGTTCGTCGGATTGTCAGATTCGGGTTGACTCGGCGTTCAAGGCGGTCATCAGCGCTTGCGCTCAAAGCATACGCCACGGACAACACGGCACCTGGATCGTGCCGGCAATGGTCCAAGCCTACACGCGGTTGCATCACGCCGGCCTGGCCCATAGCGTTGAGACCTGGATCGACGGCGAATTGCAGGGTGGCTTGTACTTTGTGGCGCTGGGTAAGGCTGTTTTTGGCGAATCCATGTTTCACCGTAGCACCGATGGCTCCAAGATCGCACTGGCCGCACTGGTGGCGATGTGCCGGGAGTTTGGTGTAACACACATCGATTGCCAGCAGAACACGCCCCATTTGAATTCGATGGGTGCACAAGAAGTACCACGTGCTTGGTTTCTGCAACACATCGTACAAGCCAGCGAGCTGGACGCACCGCACTGGGCGTTCGCACCGCTCGACTGGCACCATCTTTTGGACCGGGAGACCACCGCATCGTGACTGATTCTTCGCATCTGGGCAACACCGGACTTCAGAGCTACGCCACTGCCACCTACCCTTGCAGCTATCTGCCCGGCAAGATGGCGCGTTCAGAGGTGGTGGCACCTAACGACTCGATTGACAACGATACCTACGCGCGGCTCGTTGCCCAGGGCTTCAGACGCAGTGGAACCTTCGTTTACCGTCCGCACTGTGATCTGTGCCAGGCATGCCGTTCGATCCGCGTTCCGGTGGCCGCGTTTGAGCCGACACGCAGCCAGAAACGCGCCTGGCGACAGCATACCCAGCTAACCAGCAACATCATCGCTCCGGTCTTTTCAGTCGAGCATTACGCCTTGTACATCCGCTACCAACGCGCCCGGCACGCCGGTGGCGGCATGGACGTGGACGACATCGCGCAGTATCAAGAATTTTTGGTCGCCAGCCAGGTGTCGTCACTGCTGGTTGAGTTCCGGCTGCCTGTCTGCGGGCAGGAACCGGGAATGCTCAAGATGGTTTCGCTGATTGATCGGTTCGATGATGCCTTGTCGGCGGTTTATACCTTTTATGCACCCGAGCTGCGCCAGAGCTACGGCACCTTTAATGTGCTGTGGCAAATCGAGCTGGCGCGCAGGTTGGGACTGGAGTACCTCTACCTCGGCTACTGGATCGACGGCTGCCAGAAGATGTCTTACAAGTCGCGTTTCAACCCGCACCAACTTCTGATCAACGGGCATTGGCAGTCCGCTGGCACAGTCGATCCTTAACTTGGTATCACCTTTTTGCATCAACCGATCCAAGATTTCACCAAGTAAAATAGAGGCAAACCAAGCGAAGGCTGTATGCGCAAGTCAGACCCCGGAATCCCGTCCACACCTACCGTCCAGGTGATCCAACGTATGTTCACCCTGATTGACATTCTTGCCTCGCGCGAGGATGCCATGTCGCTCAAGGAGATCAGTGCAAAAGCCGGGCTGCATGCTTCCACCACCCATCGCATCCTGAACGATCTGGCCACCGGCCGTTTTGTCGATCGGCCGCAATCGGGCACCTATCGGCTGGGGATGCGCTTGCTGGAGCTGGGCAACTTGGTCAAGAACCGGCTCAACGTGCGCGACGCTGCCGTTGGCCCGATGCGCGAATTGCATCGCATTACCCAGCAGCCAGTCAACTTAAGTATGCGTCAGGGCGACGAGATCGTCTATATCGAGCGGGCCTTCAGTGAGCGCTCTGGCATGCAGGTGATTCGCGCCATTGGGGGCCGCGCACCGCTGCACCTGACATCGGTTGGCAAATTGTTCTTGGCTTCAGATGAACCTCACAAAATTCGCGCTTACGCCGCCCGCACGGGCTTGAGCGGCCACACCAAAAATAGCTTGACGCAACTGCCGACGCTGGAACGCGAATTGGCGCGCGTCAAGCGTGAAGGCTACGCCAACGACAACGAAGAGCTGGAACTGGGGGTGCGCTGTATGGCTGCCGGTATTTACGACGATCAGGGGCGGCTGGTTGCCGGGCTGTCGGTGTCGGCGCCAGCAGGCCGGATGGATGAGGCTTGGTTACCACGACTCAAAGCTACCGCCGAGGAAATCTCCCACCAACTTGGCCACCAGGGGCTGTGAAACACGCACCGCCGAAGGCGTACCGTCAGGCTCCCGGTGTGGTAGGAATTTGAAGCACCCGTGCGGTACTGCCAGCCGATTCGATCCAGCGCCGCACGCGTTGCGCGTCGGCAATTCGGGTAAGTTTGCCCGCCGAATCAAGAAACACCATGATCAGGTTGCGCCCGGCAATACGCGTCTGCATGACCAGACAACGCCCAGCCTCTGAGATATAGCCGGTTTTTTGCAGGCCGATGTCCCACGATGGATTGAGCACCAGGCGATTGGTGTTTTTGAACTGCACCGAACGCTGACCCACAGCCACGGCAAAGCTTGGCGAGGTCGTCAACTCGCGCAACAGTGGGTACTGGGAGGCGGTATCAACCAGTTTTGCCAAGTCCTGCGCGCTGGATCTGTTGTTGCTGGACAAGCCCGTCGGCTCGACATAGACCGTATCGTTCATACCAAGGGCACGCGCCTTGCCATTCATGGCAAGTACAAACGCCCGTAGTCCGCCCGGGTAGGTGCGTCCCAGCGCGTGCGCCGCCCGGTTTTCGCTGGACATCAACGCCAAATGCAGCAATTCACCGCGCGTCAGCGCGCTGCCCACTTGCAGGCGCGAGCGGCTACCCTTTTCGGTATCTACGTCTTCCTGGGTGATGACAATTGATTCGTCTAGCGGCAACTTGGCCTCGTCCACCAGCAAACCGGTCATCAGTTTGGTCAGCGACGCGATTGGCAACACGGCCTTGTGATTCTTGCTGTAGAGCACTTCATTGGTCTGCTGATCCACCACCAGCGCCACGCTCGATTTGAGCCGCAGGTCGTCCGCCGTAGCGCGCAGACCAGACACCTGTCCCGCTGAGGGTGTGACGCGCGCCAGTGCCGCTTGGCGAGCAACACGGCGCTTGCTGACCTGCACTGTCTTTTTGGCTTTGGTAAAACCCGCTTTGCCAGGATAAACCTTGGATATTCGTGTGCTGCTGTGCGTCGCAGCCTGCACCACCAACACTGGCGCCAGCAACAGCCCCAAAAGCGCACCTACCAGACAGAGAAATCTGCCTGATCTCTGACGCATTGAAACCTGAAAAAAATGTCGCATGATTCAAGCTCCGGTCTGTGGGTTCACCATGGCCGGAGTTTACGCGTAAAAATCTTCATCGCAACAAGTACTTGCACGACTTTCTTCAACTGAAGTAAACGATGCAAGCAAATTCACCCTTGCGCCGCCACGCGGTCCACCTGGCTGTTGAGTTTGTTCAACGCGCTGATGTAGGCTTTGGCCGACGCAACCACAATGTCAGGGTCAGCCCCCACGCCATTGACGATGCGGCCACTGCTTTGCAAACGAACCGTCACTTCGCCCTGGCTTTCGGTGGAACCACTGATCGCATTGACCGAATACAACACCATTTCGCAGCCGCTTTTAGCGTTGGCCTCGATCGCCTTGAGTGACGCATCGACCGGCCCGTTGCCGTTGGCCTGGCCGCTGACTTCTTTGCCGTCCATGCTAATGACCACCGTTGCGTGCGGCAACTCGCCAGTTTCGCTGTGCTGCGAGAGTGAAACAAAGCCGTAGCGGTCACCGCCATGCTGCACACTTTCCTCACTGACCAGCGCCAGGATGTCCTCGTCAAAGATTTCGCTTTTGCGGTCGGCCAGGTCTTTGAATTTGGCGAACGCCAGATTGACCTCGGCCTCACTGTCGAGCTGGACGCCGAGTTCCTGCAAACGCTGTTTGAAGGCGTTGCGCCCACTGAGCTTGCCCAAGATCATCTTGTTGGCCGACCAACCGACGTCTTCGGCGCGCATGATCTCGTAGGTGTCGCGCGCTTTCATGATGCCGTCCTGGTGAATGCCAGCGGTGTGCGCAAAAGCGTTGGCGCCGACAATGGCCTTGTTCGGTTGCACCACAAACCCGGTGGTCTGGCTGACCATGCGGCTGGCCGCCAATATCTGCGAGGCATCAACCCCCACGTCCAGATCAAAATAGTCGCGCCGGGTACGGATCGCCATCACCACTTCTTCCAGACTGCAATTACCGGCTCGTTCACCCAGCCCATTGATGGTGCACTCCACCTGACGCGCACCACCAATCTTGACGCCAGCCAGTGAATTGGCCACCGCCATGCCCAGATCGTTGTGGCAGTGCACCGACCAGATCGCCTTGTCCGAATTTGGCACGCGCTGGCGCAGGGTACGGATAAAGTTGCCGTACAGCTCGGGGATAGCGTAGCCAACGGTGTCTGGGACGTTGATGGTTGTGGCACCTTCATTGATTGCAGCTTCGAGCACCCGGCACAGAAAATCTTCTTCACTGCGGTAGGCGTCTTCCGCGCTAAATTCCACATCGGCCACCCGATTGCGGGCAAAGCGCACCGCCTGTTTGGCCTGCTCCAGCACCTGCTCTGGCGTCATGCGCAGCTTTTTTTCCATGTGCACCGGCGACGTGGCAATGAAAGTGTGGATACGTGCCCGGTTAGCCCCTTGCAGCGCGTCAGCAGCTCGGGTGATATCGCGATCATTGGCACGTGACAGCGAGCAGACGGTCGAATCCTTGATGTGCTTGGCAATCGCCTGAATGCATTCAAAATCACCGTTGGAGCTGGCGGCAAAACCGGCTTCGATCACATCGACTTTGAGCCGCTCCAGTTGGCGTGCGATGCGCAGCTTTTCGTCACGCGTCATCGACGCTCCGGGCGACTGCTCGCCGTCACGCAACGTGGTATCAAAAATTACCAATTTATCGGTCATCTCGGTTCTCCAAAAAAAAAGCCCGCTGCGGCTGGCATGCGGGCTGTGCTGGGTTGATGCAATCAGGTGCTAACAACTCCACCCGCTGGGTGTCAGTAGTAGAGATAGCAGTAGCGTTTGCATGATGCCAATGTACCACAGGTTTTCATCTTATTTGTGCAACCCACGTTCTTCAGGTTCCTCGGTTGAGGTGCTGATCACACTGGTCGGTATGCCCTTGGCCTTGCGCCAAAAATAAATGAAGTAACCGCTCAGGCCATAGGCCACAAAAATGCCAAACAAAACAATCGGTGGGTCAATATTGATCACCGCAATGCCGATGGCAATCAGCACGATCACCGCAAACGGCACACTGCGCTTCATGTGCACGTCCTTGAAACTGTAAAACGGCACATTGGTCACCATCGTCAAACCCGCATACAGTGCCGTCACAAACATTGGCCAGGCCAGGTCACTGCGGGCCAACCCGATATCGGTGGCGACCCAGATGAAGCCCGCCACCAGAGCTGCTGCGGCAGGCGATGGCAAACCCTGAAAATAGCGCTTATCCACCACGGCGGTATTGACGTTAAAACGTGCCAGCCGCAGTGCAGCGCAAGCGCAATAGACAAACGCCGCAATCCAGCCCCAACGCCCTAACCCCTTGAGCGCCCAGACGTAGGCGACCAACGCCGGC
>JAQTSL010000170.1 GCA_028711355.1 Rhodoferax sp. | reverse complement strand
CGTGCCCCGCACAGCAGGATGCCGTTGCTGATACCAGCCCGGGCCGCGGGCAGCACCAGGCGCAAGATCATGCCCTGGCGCGTCAAGCCCAATGCGGCCGCGCCCTGCAGAAAATTTTGGGGCACTGCAGCGATTGCCGACGCGCTGGTCAGGGCCACGGTCGGCAGAATCATCAGCGCCAGAATCACCATGGCAGCCAGCAGGCTGGCGCCAGGTGGCTGCCAGCGCGCAATCAAAGGCACCAGCACCGTCAGACCCCATAGCCCGAACACCACCGACGGAATACCCGCCAGCAGCGCAACCATCATGCGGTAGCTGTGGGCGACAGCAGGCGGCGCCAAAAAATTCAGAAAAATCGCGCTGATGATGCCAAGCGGTGCCGCCAGCAGCACTGCTCCCAGGGCCGCCGCCAGCGATGCCGCCATCATGGGCAAGATGCCAAACTGGCCTTCCAGCGGATACCAACTGGCATCAAGAAAAAACCCCAAAACCGCATGACCGCCCAACAGCGGCGCCGCCTCGCGCAGCAAAAAGGCCAGTACCAGCAGCAGGATCAGCCCCGCGCCCGCTGCCGCGACTCCCAGCGCAGGAGCCAGCCAGCGGTCAATGGGCCATCGCGACAAAAAACTGCGCCTCAACCAGGTCATCGACAGCTCCAGACTTGGCAAAGTCAACAAAGCGTTTGGCCAGGCCAACGGGTGCGCCTTGGGTGACCAGATTGAGCGGGCGCGACAGCGCAAAGCTGCCGTTCTTCACGTTGGCTACCGTGGCGACGACACCGTGCAAGGGAATCAGCTTGATTGGCGTGCCATGTTTTTCTTCGTACTCGGCGGTGCCGATGGACACGTAGCCAATGGCTCCCGGGTTGGCCGCCACGCTTTTAATGCCCTGCTGGTTGTCGCCGATCACCATCTGCGCCTTGATCTCGCTGTTTTTCAGCCCGGTGTAATGCAGAAACAGCTCCAGCGTGGAGCGCCCCTCGGCCTTGTTGACCACGGTGACCGTCAGGTCTTTGCCGCCGACTTCTTTCCAGTTTTTGATCTGGCCCCGGAACAGCGCCTTGATCTGGGCATCTGAAAGTGCCGCTATCGCATTGCTTTGGTGCAGGATGATGCCGACACCGTCCATCGCGATGGTGTGCGGCGTCAAGTCTTTTTCGCTGTCTTTGAGGCTGCGCGAGGCCAGGCCGATGTCGGCCAGACCGCTGCGGGCATCGGCCACCCCGCGTGACGAGCCGCCGCTTTGTACATCCACCCGAATGCCGGGGTTTTGCGTTTCGAAGCGTTTGGCGATTTCAGCGGCCAGCGGTGCAATGGTGCTTGATCCGGTGATGACCAGCCGGTTGGTGGCGGCCTGCGCCGCCATGACAAAAAGCAGCACAACCGTGACACTCGCGCGCCGGGCTATGGAGTGGAGTCCATGCATGGGTGTCGCTTGGTGAGGTTTTAGCAGCAAGCGCCCGAGGTGTCGCCTTGAGGCCCATCAAACGGCAGATTGCTGCCGCAACCGTCAAAAATGCCATAGTGGGTGTCGAAGTTCCCGATAAAGGTGAAATGCGGCGCAAAACGGGTGTCGTGCAACATATGCCAGGTGTTGCCGCAGACCGCAAACACCTTGCCGGTTTGTAGGTTGTGGTGCTTGTCGAGCACAAAACGGCCCGCGTGCTCGGGGACGCTGCCTTGGTAAATCACAGCTTGACCGAAGTCTTCGCAGGCCGACTCCAGCGCCGCCAGTTTGAACAGGCGGTAGGTGGCCGAGAAAAAGCGCAGGTTGCCGGTGCGTGCGGCCAGCTTGGGGTCGGTCACCTCCAGGGGGCGGTCTTCGAGCAGGCGCGGGTCGGCAAAACCGTGGCGCTGGGCCAGGTGCATGAAGTCGTTCCAGTACAGTGCGCCGCCCAGGCATTCGCCATACAGCACCGGGTCATTGCGCACCGCCGGGGGGATGCGGCGGTCGGCATACACGTCCGAAAAATAAAACTCGCCGCCTGGTTTGAGCAGACGCTGCACACCGGCCAGCACCGCGTCCTTGTCGGGCGAAAGATTCACGACGCAGTTGGACACGATCACGTCGAAGCTGTTGGGCTCCAGCCCCAATTCATCCAGGCGCTCGATGTAGCCGTGCAAAAACCGGGTGTTGTGGTAACCAAAAACCTCTGCGTGATGCGCCTGATGGGCACGCGCCACGGCCAATTGTTCGTCGGTCATATCGACCCCGACCACTTCACCCTTGGCGCCGACCAGTTGCGCCAGGGCATACACATCGCGGCCCGAGCCGCAGCCCAGATCAAGCACGCGACAGCCTTCCAGCAGCGGTGGGCACACCAGACCACAACCGTAGTAGCGCGATAGCACCTCGGGATGCACGCGCGCCAGCAGCGGCTTGAGCCACTCGGGCATGGCGCTGGCGTCGCAGCAGGCGCTGGTCTTGAGGTCGGCCGTGCCTTGTAGTTGCTGGCCGTAGTAGTCCTGGACGATGTCGTAAGTGCTGTCTTTGGTATTCATGGCGTGGGTCTCAGATCATCAATAAGCTATTGAACAATCTCGGTTGAATAAAGAGCTGCCTGAGCCCGTGCATATTGGGCTAACAGTCGTTTTTTTAAATAAGGAAAAAGGGTAGCCGGCAGGAAGATGCACCAAATCGGCCGGTTCGTCGATGTCGTGCAGTGGCGGGCTGCGCCACACGCGCATGGACAGATCTGCCATACGGCGCAGCGTCTCAGCGCTCACCCGAGATGTGCTCCATGACATCTGCGAAAAAACCGCCGGGCATGGCGCGTTCAGACCGATCAGTACGTAGCCACCGTCGGTCGCTGGAACCAGCACTGCATCGTGGCTTTGAAGCTGCCCAGCCGCCTCGACCAGCCGAGCGGCCGTCAGCGCTGGGCAGTCGGTTCCCATCAGCAGCACGGGCTCTTTGGACGCCTGGGTGACACGATGCACCGCCCGGTTCATGCGCTGGCCCAGACCGCCTGCGCCCTGTGATGTGCACATGACTGCGGCGGGCAGTGTCATGCCGCGCCAAGCGGGGTCCGATGGTGCCGGACTCATGCACAACTCGACCGGCCCCAGCCCGGTAGCCAAGGCCTGCCCCAGCGCGAAGTCAAGCATGTGACGCGCCAAGTCAGCAGCGCCTTGCATACCCAGCGCCGGGGCTAACCGGGTTTTAGCCGCGCCAGCTTGTGCTGCCTTGGCAAAGAGTACGAGACGGGGTTTGGTCAGGGTCATCTGCTTGCCTTCACTGATATCGTTGCGCCAACTGTTGCGGTGCCACACCGAACCAGTAGGCCAGGCGCAGGCGCCACATCAGCAACACGGTGCGCCATACGCCACGCGATTCCCAGCGTCGGCCCGAAGTGGTGACCTGGGCTTGCAGGCAAGCGGGTCGCGAGAGTTTGAGCAGGCGCGACGACATTTCGATGTCTTCCATCAGCGCTTGGTCTGGAAAACCACCAACCTGGCCGAAGGCCGCGCGCGTCATGAACAGGGCCTGGTCGCCGGTGGCAATACCCGACCAGCGCGAGCGCCAGTTCATGAGCGCCGCAATCAGGCGCAACAGTCTTGATCGACCGGCTATGCGCACGTCAAAACGACCCCAGACTTCAGGGCCGCTGGCGAGCGCCTTTTCAATCAAGGTGTCGGCCTGATCCGGCAACACCGTGTCGGCATGCAAAAACAGCAGCAAATGCCCCGCCGCGTGCTGCGCGCCAGCGTTCATTTGCAGCGCCCGTCCACGCGGTGCGTCAAGCACCTGCACGCCCGCCGCACGCACGCGCAAAACGGTGTCGTCGGTGCTGCCACCATCGACCACCATGATTTGCACACCGCGTGCCTGTAGCGGCAGCAGCGCCTGCAAGGTTGCGGCGATCCCCGCTGCTTCGTTGAGTACGGGCATGACAATCGTCAAGCGCAATGCGGCCATGATGCGTTCAGCGCTCCAGCGCACCGCCACAACTGCTGCCTTGCCCGGCGGTACAGCCAAAGCAATGGCCGGCCACACGGATGGGCTGCACATCCAGGCGGGTTTTGAGCAGATCGCGCAGGTGCCGCTTGAGCCCGGATGTTCCCAGCGGCAGACCGAGCTGCTGGTTGAAGTCGCAGTCAGACAGCCAGCCCTGCCAATCCACGCTGACCGTGCTGCGGCACATCACACCCGGCAGGTTCTGTTCCTGAAAGCTGCTTTTGAGCAAATCCATGTAGGCATCAAAGGTGCCCTTGGACACCAAGGTTGAGCCAAAACGCTGGATCGGCATATTGGTCAGGGCAAACAGGTCGTTAAAGACAATGCCGAAATGCTCGAGCAGTTCGCGTTTGTAGTCAGCCTGTAGTTGCTGCTGATCGGGCGGCAGCGTCGGGCCTTGCGGGTTATAGACCAGGTTCAACACCAAGCCTGAATCCGCACCGCCATAGCCCAGCGCGTTGAGCTGTAGCAGGGCGGCAATGCTCAGGTCAAAGACACCCTGACCGCGCTGCTTGTCCACGTTGTCGGCCAAATAGCAGGGCATGGAGGCGACCACTTCGACCCGCTGTGCCGCCAGAAATTGGGCCAGCCCTGCTTGACCGGGCTCCAACAGAATGGTCAGATTGCAGCGATCGATCACGCGCACGCCCATGGCTCGCGCCGTGCGCACCAGGTCTCTGAAGCTGTCGTGCAGCTCGGGCGCACCGCCGGTCAGGTCAAGCGTGCTGATTTCGCGCGCCGCCAGCACCCGGGGTATCAGTGCCAGCGTTGCAGCGTCCATCATTTCAGTTCGGTTCGGTCCGGCGTTGACGTGGCAATGCACACAGCTCTGGTTGCACTTGTAGCCGAGGTTGACTTGCAAGGTGTTCAGGCGCGCGCGGTGAATCACCGGAAAGCGGGTTTTTTCCAACAAGGCAAGGGTGTTGTGCATAAGGATTGATCGGTCTTGAGATTCAGTTTAGAAACAATGCCAATCGCGCGTGCACTTCAGGTGCCATCGCTTCTGGCCGGGTCACCAGCGCATTTTTTAGCGCTGTGTGTGAGTCACTCACGGGGCGCTCGGTGCCCAGCAGGCGAATGGCCTCAGCCACGATTTTTTGCGCGCGATCGGCGTTTTTTAGCAGATTGGTTAGCGCCATGTTGGCGTTGACCTGCGCCTGGCGCGGGTGCCAGCAGTCGTAGTCAGTGACCATCGCCAGAGTGGTGTAGGCAATTTGCGCTTCTCGCGCCAATTTTGCCTCGGGCATGTTGGTCATGCCGATCACGTCCGCACCCATGCTGCGGTACCAGTTTGATTCAGCCAGACTGGAAAATTGTGGTCCTTCAATACAGACGTAGGTGCCGCCTGGGTGCAAGACCACGCCGTCGGCATTGGCATCCATGGCCAGTACGCTGCGCACCGCGCGCGCCAGTGCGTCGGCCGTCTGCGGGCACACCGGCTGCGCCATTGACACATGGGCCACGGCCCCTTGCCCGAAAAAGCTGCCCGAACGGTGTTTGGTCAGGTCAATCAACTGGTCAGGCAGCACCATGTCGAGCGGCTTGAAGTCTTCCCGCAGGGAGCCTACGGCCGACACCGACAACAGGTAACGCACCCCCAATTGCTTCATGGCATGGATGTTGGCGCGGTACGGTACCTCACCGGGCAGCAGGCGGTGGCCACGGCCATGCCGCGCCAAAAAAACCACCGGCACACCATGCACACGCCCCGTGACCAGCACGTCGGAGGGGGCCCCGAAAGGCGTGCCCATCACTTGCTCTTGCGCATTTTGCAGCGCGTCCATTTGATAGAGGCCACTGCCCCCGATGATGCCGACCAGTGATTGATTCATTCTTGAAAATATCGCGTCAAACTGAAATTATGCAAACCGATTGACAGGTTCGTCGTGGATTGGGTCAATTTCTTACAGTCACCCCATGGGCTCTCACCGACCCGCCTGACTGCCCCAGAGCTGTTGCAAGCGCGCATCCCGCCCGCAACTGGCGCGGTAGTATTTGTAGCGCAGCGGGTTCTTTTTGTAATAGTCCTGGTGATAGTCTTCTGCCGGGTAAAACGCGCTGGCGGGCAGAACCTCGGTGACGATGGGGGCTTTGAAAGACTTGGTCTTTTCAAGTGCAGCGCGCGATCCCTGAGCGATCTTCAACTGCTCGGCGTTGTGCGCAAAGATGACCGTTCGGTACGGCGTGCCGTGGTCACAAAACTGCTGGTCTTTCACGGTGGGGTCTATGTTGTACCAGAAATATTCCACCAGCCGTTGATAGCTGACTTTGGTGGGGTCATAGACCACTTGCACGGCTTCGGCATGGCCGGTGGTGTGGGCCGACACCTGTTCATAGCTCGGGTTGGCCGTTTGACCACCGGTGTAACCCGATGTGGTGGCGATCACGCCGGGCAGTTTGTCAAAGTCAGACTCGACACACCAAAAGCAGCCGCCTGCAAAAGTGGCTTTTTCCGTTGCGGAGCTGGCTGCAACAGTGCTGGTTTGTGCGTGTGAAGCCGCAGCAACGCCAAGCAGAATCAGCGCACTGACGCTGCGCAACAAACGATGGAATCGAATTATTTTGCTCATACAGCACCCGCAAATTTCAACGCCACACCGTTGTTGCAAAAGCGTTTCCCAGTAGGTGCGGGCTCGTCGTTCAAAACATGGCCCTGGTGTCCCTCGCAGCGCGCTGCTGAGGGGGGCTCGGTGCCCTCATGGCGCAAGACATCGTATTGTTGCGGCGTCAGGCGCTGTTTCCATTGGCTGTCCGTCAAACGCAAAGGCTCGATGCGCGCTGGGCTGGTGCTGTTGCTGGCAGACACGGTTTGGTGTGTCAAGCCAAGACTGGCAAAAATGCCAAGAAATGAACGTCGAATCATGTTGAACTCCATCAGTGTTGCCGGATTGGGTTGCAAGGTGTGCCGCTTTTTGTTGTCCTGCCCGGCCAGACAGGGCGCTGGTGCTGTCGATGGCCTAGAAAGGTCAAATCTTCTCTTGCCTTTGAAAACCTTGCAGGACAACAGGCAACACGGCTTGGTCGTTGCTGCTGGCAAAATCTTTCACGAAATCTTGCTCAGCGAGCTGATCGTGGCAACCGCCTCTTGGAAGAGCCTGAAATTACTCCAACCGGGCATGGCGACCGCCAATTTGTTTGCTTTTTATAATATGCAGTGGATAATAAATAAGCCGCTAAATGAACTTTAAGCACTTTTAAGATCATATGTTATCTCTTATAAGTCAATCTAACATGGCCGCCGATGTGGCTAAGCGCGCCAAGGCGATGCGCTTGGCCCAAAACCTGTCGCAGCGAAGCATGGCTGAGCGGTCCGGCGTGTCGCAAGCATCATTGAAACGATTCGAGCACACCGGAGAGATCGCATTCGCATCCTTGTTGAAGGTCGCTGTGGTACTTGGATGCATGGACGACTTCGGCGCGCTGTTTGCTCCCCGTGTAGTCGTGTCGATCGACGAGATCGCCAAAAAGCGCAGGGTCAGGGGCCGTGGATGAGCTCAAAGGTCAAGCACGCCGCGCTGCTCGACGTTCTCATGGACGGCCGCGTCGTTGGGCGCTTGGCCAAGGACGCAAACGAGCGCGGCTCAATCTGGTTCGAATACGATCCCGAATGGATCAAATCAGGCTACGCTCTATCCCCATTTCAGCCCTTCGACCTGAAGGCTGGGGCATTCAAGCCACTGAGCAAGGTTTTCGAAGGTCTGCACGGCGTCTTCAACGACGCGCTGCCAGATGGCTGGGGCCTTTTGCTCATGGACCGGGCTCTGAAACAATTCTTGGATTGGGATCGACATGCCATCGAGCCGCTGGACCGTCTCGCATACATCGCAAG
>JAQTSL010000169.1 GCA_028711355.1 Rhodoferax sp. | reverse complement strand
CGCCGTCACCTGCACCGCCAAGAGCGTGTCATCACCAACGTGGTGATGATGGGCATGGGCGAGCCGCTGCAAAACTATGCGGCGCTAGTCCCCGCGCTGCGCACCATGCTGGACGATCATGGTTATGGGTTGTCGCGGCGCCGGGTAACAGTATCGACATCAGGCGTTGTTCCCAAGATATTGCAGTTGGCGCAAGACTGCCCGGTGGCGTTGGCGGTGTCACTGCACGCAGCCAACGACCCTTTGCGTGATCAGTTGGTGCCGCTAAACACCAAGTATTCCCTGGATGAATTGTTAAATGCCTGCACCAGTTACCTGGCGGTTGCGCCGCGTGATTTTGTGACGTTTGAATACTGTATGCTCGACGGCGTCAATGACACCGAGGCGCAGGCGCATGAGTTGGTTCGACTGATGCAAAGCCGCGCCCGCACCGGTCTGCGTTGCAAGTTCAATTTGATTCCGTTCAACCCGTTTCCTGCCTCCGGGCTGCGGCGCTCCGATCCGCAGCAGGTGCAGCGGTTTGCCAAAATTCTGAGCGACGCCGGTATCACCACCACCGTACGCAAAACGCGTGGCGAAGATATCGACGCTGCCTGTGGTCAGCTTGCCGGAGATGTGGTCGATCGAACCCAGGTGATGGTGCGTATCGCACGACGGCGCGATATTGATCTACAGTTAGCTGCGACCACCGTACCAGCGCACCGCATCGCTGCGCTTTGATGTTGTCATGAAAGCTGAAATTATGAAATTTTTGACAGTGCTTGTAACTGTCTTTGTCGGGGGTCTTGCGTTGCTTGGAGGGGGTTGTGCCAGTAGCACACCGAGCGATGTTGCGAACGCCACCCAGGCTGATTTGGTGACCGATTCCGACGAATCCCTGCAACGCAAGCGCTCGCGCATTCGGGTCGAGCTGGCGTTGGGTTATTTTGAGCAGGGCAAGACGACCATTGCGTTAGACGAGATCAAGCAGGCGATCGCCACCGATCCAACGTTTTCCGACGCGTTCAGTCTGCGTGGCCTGATTTATATGCGGCTCAACGATTACGCCATTGCTGAAGATAGCTTTAACCGAGCACTCAAGCTCAAGCCAGGCGACAGCAACGTGCTGCATAACCTGGGTTGGCTGAAGTGTCAGGACGCCAAGTATCCGCAGTCGGTTGCTTATTTCGAACAGGCGCTTGCCAACCCTGGGTACGGTGAACGCGCCAAAACCTATATGGCGCTGGGCTTGTGCGAGGTCCGTGCTGGCAATTTGGCACAGGCCGAAGCGGCGTTGATGAAATCTTATGAATTTGACGCCGGCAATCCGGTCACAGGCTATAACCTGGCCAACTTGCTGTATCAAAAAAAGGACGATGCCCGTGCCCGTTTTTATATCCGGCGCATCAACAATACCGATCTGGCGAATGCCGAAACGCTGTGGTTGGGCGTCAAAATTGAACGCCGTCTGTCAGATCAGATTGCGATGTCTCAACTGGGGAACCAGTTGATCAAACGGTTTGCGCAGTCAACCCAGGCCGCGGCCTACCAGCGTGGGGCGTTCGATGAATGACATGGCAGCGGCAGACCTCAGCACGGCGGCAACGGCGTGCGCACCAGCCAGCCCTGGTGCGATGTTGCGGGCGGCGCGTGAAGCGCAGGGCTTGCATATTGGGGCATTGGCGGTGATGTTGAAGGTGCCGGTCAAAAAAATTGAGGCACTCGAAGCAGATTGTTTTCAGGAACTCCCCGACATGGTGTTTGTGCGATCGCTTGCCATGAGCGTTTGCCGCTCTCTCAAGATCAATCCAGAACCGGTACTGGCGTTGTTACCGGCGCTGTCTGACAAAACACTCAAACCCATGGATGGTGGGCTGAATACTCATTTCCGGGACGCGACGCTGGCGGTGCAGGGTAGCTGGCGTAACCAGTTACGCAGTCCGATTGGGCTGGGTGCATTGGCGTTGCTGGTGGCAACCGCCCTGGTCTTGTTTTGGCGTGCGCCTGCCACCGACGCGACCGACCAACCCGCTGCTGTGACCGTGCCAGCGCCACTGGCTGCGACCAGCCCAACCAGTACCACTGCGCCGCCGTCGGCGCCGACCGCTGCGGCTGCTACCACCATCATAGATGCACCCGGTGTAGTACCGGTTGTCAGCACGGCGACGGATGTCAATCCAGGTACCACACCAGCGCCCGAGTTGGCTGTGTTGGAGTTTGTGACGCGCGGTGTCTCGTGGATTGAAGTTACCGATGCCGATGGCGCCCTGCGCATTCGCAAGTTCACAGTAGCCGGTGAAGTACTGCCGATAGCGGGTAAGTTGCCGTTGTCGGTGATTCTGGGGCGGGCCGATCAGCTCGACGTGCGGGTCCGTGGTCAGGTGCTCGACCTGACGCCTTGGGTGCGCGACAACGTTGCCAGGTTCGAGGTGAAGTGATGACCAGTCAACAACCTGTGCTCGCAGCGGCGGCATCTGCTGCAAAAACGCGCCAGGCCAGGGTCGTCTGGGGCAGCCTTGTGGTGACGGTTGGCGGCGGCGCACCGGTGCGTGTTCAATCGATGACCAATACCGACACAGTCGATGTGATTGGAACGGCCATTCAGGTCAAGCAACTGGCGCTGGCTGGTTCTGAAATGGTCCGGCTGACCGTCAACACGCCAGAGGCGGCGCAAGCGGTGGCGCCGATTCGCGAACAGCTCGATCGGATGGGCATCGATGTGCCCCTGATCGGTGATTTTCATTACAACGGTCACCGCTTATTGACCGATCATCCAGACTGTGCGCAAGCGCTTTCCAAATACCGAATCAATCCGGGCAATGTTGGCAAGGGCGACAAGCGTGATCGACAGTTCGGTTTGATGATTGAGGCTGCCATGCGCTGGAACAAGCCGGTGCGCATTGGCGTCAACTGGGGCAGCCTGGATCAAGCGCTGCTGGCCACGCTGATGGACCAAAACCGGCAGCGCGCGACGCCGTGGGGTACCAAATCGGTCATGTATGAAGCGTTGATCAGCTCGGCACTGGATTCTGCCGCGCAAGCGGTTGAGTTAGGCATGGACCCCAATCAGCTCATTCTTTCGTGCAAGGTCAGCGGGGTCCAGGACCTGATTGCCGTCTATCGCGAACTGGCACGGCGTTGTGATTACGCCTTGCACCTGGGTTTGACCGAAGCCGGCATGGGCAGCAAGGGCACGGTGGCCTCGGCGGCGGGCTTGTCGGTTTTGTTGCAAGAGGGCATTGGTGACACCATCCGGGTGTCGTTGACGCCGCAGCCGGGTGAATCGCGCTCCCAAGAGGTGATTGTTGCTACCGAAATCCTGCAAGCACTGGAGCTGCGTTCGTTCGTCCCCAGCGTCACCGCTTGCCCCGGCTGTGGCCGCACCACCAGCACCACATTTCAGGAACTGACGCAAAAGATTGAGCGGTTTCTGCGTGAAAAAATGCCGCTTTGGCACCAGCGCTATCCTGGGGTGGAAAACCTCAAAGTTGCCGTGATGGGTTGCATTGTGAATGGACCCGGAGAGAGCAAGCAAGCCGATATTGGCATCAGTTTGCCAGGCACCGGTGAGGCACCGGCAGCGCCGGTTTTTATCGATGGCGAAAAGCGCATGACACTGCGCGGCGAGGCCATTGCCGAAGAATTTCAAGCGATCGTTGAAAATTACATCAAAACCCGTTTCGGTACCGCTGATGCGGACCTTGCAAGTAGCAGCGTGACACCATGACCGACAAGACCAACGCCCCGGTCGGGGGCAAACTGACCGCTGTCAAAGGCATGAACGACGTGTTGCCGCCTCAGTCGGCAACGGTCGAGTGGCTGGAAGCCAAAGTACGCCAACTGATGGCACGCTACGCTTATCGCAACATTCGCACACCGATCGTCGAACGCACCCCGTTGTTTGTGCGTGGTTTGGGTGAGGTGACCGATATCGTCGAAAAAGAGATGTACTGTTTTGAGGATCGGCTCAACGGTGACCCGTTGACCCTGCGCCCTGAGGCCACCGCTGGCGTGGTGCGTGCTGCGATCGAGCACAATTTGCTGTACGACGGCGGCAAACGGCTCTATTACATCGGGCCGATGTTTCGGCACGAGCGCCCGCAAAAAGGGCGCTACCGCCAGTTTGACCAGATTGGTGCCGAAGCGCTGGGCTTTGGTGGCGCCGATGTCGATGCCGAGTTGATCTTGATGGCCAGCGCCTTGTGGGCTGAAATTGGGTTATCAGACGTGCGGCTCGAAATCAACAGCCTGGGGCAACCGGCTGAGCGCCTGGCGCACCGGCAGGCGTTGATTGCGCATTTTGAGCAACATCAGGGTGCGCTCGACGAAGACGCGCGCAGGCGTCTGTACAGCAATCCGTTGCGCATTCTGGACAGCAAGAATCCAACCATGCAGACCATCGTTAACGCGGCGCCCAAGTTGCTGGACTTTTTGGGCGAGGCGTCGCTGGCGCATTTTGAAACCCTTCAGTCCATCTTGCGCGCCAGCGCGGTTGCCTACAGCGTCAATCCGCGGTTGGTGCGGGGTATGGACTATTACAACCTGACCGTGTTCGAATTTGTTACCGACCGGCTCGGTGCGCAGGGCACCGTTTGCGCCGGTGGACGTTATGACTACCTGTTTGAGCAGTTGGGGGGTAAACCGGCGCCAGCGGTGGGTTGGGCACTGGGGGTAGATCGCGTGTTGGAACTGGTCAAAGCCGGCAATCAGCCGGTCGCGTTGCCGATGCTGGACGCCTACGCCATCGTCACTGACAGCGCAGCGATGCCGACGGTGCTGCCGATTTTGCAGCGTTTGCGTGCCTTGGGGGTCAGCATTCAGATGCATACCAGCAGCAACGGCGACATGGGTAGCATGAAGAGCCAATTCAAGCGTGCCGACGCCAGTGGCGCGCGTTTTGCCCTGATTTTTGGTCCCGATGAAATGGCCGCTGAACAAGTCACGATCAAGCCATTGCGTGACGCCAGTACACAGCAGATCAGCCAGCCACTGGCGGACCTTGCTCAATGGGCACCAACCCTACAATTGCTTCTTTAATTTGCTCATCCTATGGCCAATCAACTCGACCTCGAAGAACAAGAGCAGCTTGATCAGATCAAGCATTTCTGGAACCAATACGGTAACGCCATTACCTGGGCGCTGATCGTCGTGCTGGGCTCTTTCGCAAGCTGGAACTTTTACCAATATTGGCAGCGCAACCAGGCCACGCAGGCGGCTGCGCTGTTCGATGAAGTCGAGCGATCGCTGCAAGCCGCTGATGGCGCGCGCATCGAGCGTGTCTTTGCTGAAATGAAGGACCGGTTTGGATCCTCCACCTACGCCCAGCAAGCGGGCTTGCTGGTGGCCAAACAGCAGGTGGCTAGCGGCAAAAGTGATGCCGCCCAAGCGGCGCTGAATTGGGTGACCGGACAGTCGGCCGACCCTGGCTACCAGGCGGTTGCCAAACTGCGTCTGGCTGGCTTGTTACTCGACAGCAAGAAATATGACGAGGCACTCAAGTTGCTCGGCGGCAGTTTCCCAGCAAGTTTTGAACCGTTGGTGGCTGATCGCTTGGGTGACGTGTTGGCGTTACAGGGCAACAAAGCGCAGGCCGTTGCGCAATATCAGAAAGCTTATCGGCTGTTTGCAGCCACCGATGAGTATCGGTCATTGGTTGAAGTCAAGCTCAACGCGCTGGGTCTTGACGCACAAGGGAAATAAGCGATGCAGAGTCGAACGATTTTCAAACGCTGGCATGGTTTTTTGGCGGGCGCGCTCGCGTCTTTGGTGCTGCTGGCGTGTTCGAGTCAGCCCACCGGACCACAGCCAACTGAGCTGGGCCCCAATCCGTCGCTGCTGGGGGTTAGACAGGTTTGGTCGGCGCAACTACCGGGTCGTGTTGATTTTCCATTGACGGTTGCGGTTGCGGTTGCGGGCGACGCCGTTGTGCTGGCAGGTGGTGCGGCTGGCCAAGTGACGGCGCTCAATGTCAACAGTGGCGCGGTTTTGTGGCAGTATTCGGCCGGTGCAGTCGTGTCTGCGGGTGTTGGTAGCGATGGCCGTTTTGTTGCGCTGGTGACGCAAGACAATGCGTTGATCACCCTGGATGGCGGTCGGGAACTCTGGCGTGTGACGCTGCCAGCCAAAGTGTTGACAGCACCCTTGGTGGCTGGTGACCGGGTCTTTGTGCTGGCGGGTGATAGAAGTGTTTCGGCTTTTGATGCGCGCTCGGGCCGCAAACTCTGGACCGACTCGCATCCGGGCGATGCCTTGGTGTTAAGCCAGGCGGGTGTTTTGGTGGCCGTGAACAATACGCTGGTTGTTGGCCTCGGCGGGCGTCTGGCCGGGATCGATCCGAATGGCGGACAAACCCTTTGGAGCTCGGCCATCGCCAGCCCCCGTGGGACCAACGACGTTGAGCGCCTGGTTGACTTGGTTGCTGGCGTCGTTCGCAGTGGCAATGTTGTTTGTGCGCGGGCGTTTCAGGCCGCCATTGGATGCGTTGACACGGCCCAGGGCCGTCTTGATTGGCAGCAAATGGCGGTTGGCTCGGTTGGGCTGCACGGTGACGCATCGTCGCTGTTTGGCGTTGAGAGTGACGGCCGGGTGATGGCCTGGAAACTGGCCAACGGGCAGTTGCTGTGGCAGTCGGACGCGTTGCGTTACCACCAGCTCAGCGCGCCGCTGGTGTTGGGGCGCTCGGTGATCGTTGGCGACCAGGACGGCCGGGTTCACTTTTTGTCGCGTGCCGATGGCTCGCTGCTGACGCGTTTGACCACCGACGGTTCCGCAATCGCGGTGACACCGGTGGTGGCTGGCAAAACACTGGTAGTGGTATCGCAAAAGGGTGGCGTTTTCGGGTTTCAGCCTGAATAGCCTGGTCCGGCTGGAATATTTGTCATGACGAAACCGGTATTGGCGCTGGTCGGCCGCCCCAACGTGGGCAAGTCAACACTGTTTAATCGCCTCACAAAATCGCGTGACGCCATCGTTGCCGACTTTGCCGGTCTAACGCGTGACCGGCACTACGGCAACGCCAAACAGGGGAGCTACGAATTCATTGTGATCGACACCGGTGGGTTCGAGCCCGACGCCGACCGTGGCATTTTCATGGAGATGGCCAAACAGACGCGTCAGGCGGTGGCCGAGGCCGACCTGGTCTTTTTTGTGGTGGATGCGCGTCAAGGCGTTTGCACGCAAGACCACAATATTGCCAACTATCTGCGCCGCTTGGGCAAACCGTGTGTGCTGGTCGCCAACAAGGCCGAAGGTATGCTCGAAGGGGCCCAGTTGGTTGAGTTTTATGAGCTCGGGCTGGGCGAGGTTTACCCGGTGTCGGCGGCGCACGGGCAGGGTATTCGCTCGCTGGTCGAGCTGGCGCTCAAACCGCTGAATCTTTCAGCCGACGATGACGACCAGGAGGTTCAAGCGGGTGTCATCAAGCTAGCGGTCGCGGGGCGCCCCAATGTCGGCAAATCAACGCTGATCAACGTCTGGTTGGGCGAAGAGCGGCTGGTGGCCTTCGACCTGCCCGGCACTACACGCGACGCGATTGCCGTCCCT
This sequence comes from Rhodoferax sp., assembly GCA_028711355.1. Classification (GTDB taxonomy): domain Bacteria; phylum Pseudomonadota; class Gammaproteobacteria; order Burkholderiales; family Burkholderiaceae_C; genus Rhodoferax. The sequence continues at coordinate 288 of JAQTSL010000169.1, read as the reverse complement.
TTTGAACGCAACGGGCAGAAATTTGAATTGATCGATACCGCTGGGCTGCGCCGTCGCGGTCAAGTGTTTGAGGCCATTGAAAAATTTTCGGTAGTCAAAACGCTGCAAGCGATTGAGTCGGCCAATGTGGTGCTGTTGTTGATCGACGCCACGCAGGGCGTGACCGATCAGGATGCCCACATCGCTGGCTACATCCTTGAAAACGGACGTGCCGTGGTGCTGGCGGTCAACAAATGGGACGCGGTCGATGACTATCAGCGCGAACTGGTCAAGCGTTCGATCGAAACC
>JAQTSL010000168.1 GCA_028711355.1 Rhodoferax sp. | reverse complement strand
GTAGCCCGCCACGTTGAGCAGCTCAAACACATCCAGCACGGCCGGGCTGTGACCGGTCAGTTTGACGTCGCGCTGCTGCGCCAATGCGGTTTTTTTGGCCAGCATCAGCAGTTGCACACCCGCGGTGTCAAGGTCGGTCACCCCAGCGAGGTCAATTTCATCCACCGGCGGGGTAGCCAGCAAGGCAGGCTTGAGCTCCATGGCGCGAAAGATGGTGAGCTCGCCTTCAATTTTTAACGTGTTTTGGCTCATGGCAGGCACAGCCGTTGTACGGCGTTCACAAGTTGTTCAGGTTGAAAAGGTTTCACCACCCAGGCACGCGCTCCGGCTGCCTGGCCCTCGCGCTTTTTTTCTTCCGCCGACTCGGTGGTGAGCATGATGACGGGGGTGAACTTGTAGGCCGGCATTTGCTTGACGGCTTTCAAAAACGCAATGCCGTCCATGATGGGCATATTCACGTCGCTGATGATCAGGTGCACTTTTTGCCCGGTCAGCTTGGACAGTGCGTCGCGCCCGTCGCAGCCTTCGACGACGTCGTAGCCCGCCGTTTTGAGCGAGATGCCGACCACGCGTCGCATCGAGGCCGAGTCGTCAACAATCATGATCAGTTTGGCCATGTCATATCCTCTAAAAAAAACTGATGTCGGTCGTATCGCTGCTTGCAACCACCTTGCCACCTTCGTGGATCACGTGTTGGTCGGCCATCACGTAAGACTTTTTCATCTCGTCGAGCATGTCTTGGGGGTCGTGCGCTAGCAACTCTCCGGTTTGCTGGTACTGCTGTTGCTGCTGTTGCAGCACTTCGGGCAAGCGTTCGATGTTTTTGACCACCTGCGTCATGATCTGGCTGACGCGGTCCTGAAACTGCATTTGCACCAGTGCCTGATTCACCTCGGTCTGAATGCTCATGCTTTCGCCTTGCAGCAGGTCGCTGGACTGCTGGAATGCTTCGGTGATTTTTCTGAAATCTGCCATCACCTGGTCAATGGTGCTGTGCGCTGTTTGCAGTGACTGGTCTTCAGCCACCACCGCTTCACGCACGGTGGTACAGGTATCGACAATGGCAGCGCTGATGACCTTGACCGTCTCAGCAATTTTTCTGCCCGACTGGCCTGATTGGTTGGACAGCATGCGGAATTCTTTGGCCACCACGGCAAAGCCGCGCCCTAACTCACCCGCGCGTGCCGCTTCAATGGCGGCGTTCAGGGCCAGCAGATTGGTTTGCTGGGCAATGCGTGCCACATCAGCGGCCATGTCTTGCAGCTCGACAATAAAGCGGTCAAGCCCCTGCACCTTGGTCAACATTGACTCCATGTTGGCCATCGATGACTGCTGCACATTGACCAGCGCCTTGAGGTCGCGTTCGCTTTTGTCAAAAATCGCCACCAGGTCGTTGCCGTTGCCTGCCACGCTGTCGGTGGCCTGGGTGGCGGTGCGCAAGGCGACGTCGAGCTTGTCAACAATACCGCCAAAGCGCTCGGACAGGGCGTTTATGGCAGACGCCATTTGCTCGCGCGACGATTCAATATGGTTGCACCAGACCGGCACCACTTGGTCGCCAAAGCTGGCCTGGCCGGCCAGATAGTCGGCCACCGCTTGCTGCAATGCGGCTTCGTGCCTGGCTATTTTTTTGCCCAGCAGCACGCCAGCGGCCAACAACACCAGCCCCAAGCCAATGGCCAGTGGATTCAGGCCACCCGCCACCAAAACGCAAGCAGCACCCAGCGCACCGAGTGCTGCCGGGTGGTATCTCTGCTGACCTACCATGCCAAAGTTCATCATGACGCAGTCTTCTGATGAGGCGAGATCAAGCCAGCCACAATGGGCAGTAGTTCTGCCACAAAATTGGCTTTGCCCACCAGTCCCAGCGCCCCAAGCGCTTTGGCTTCAGCTCGGTAGAGCTCGTTGTCGTGCAGAGTCAAAAAAAGTAACTCGGGCCGCTTGGCCCAACTTTGCATGGTTTTGGCTACCTCCAGGCCGCTCAGGCCCGGCATGACAATGTCGAGCAGAACCAGGTCGGGCCGCAGTTGTTGCGCCAGTGACAGGGCTTGCACGCCGTTATGGGCTTCGGCTACCACCCGGGTATCGGGCAAAAACGACAGTGAATGTTTGACCGAGGCCAAAAAAGTCAGGTTGTCGTCAACCAGCAGGACGCTGAGTGTCATGAGTGCCGCCCAACTTAAAAACCAATCAGATTGAATCGCATGGGACTCACTGTAGGTAATGGCCGGGTTTTGCACCATCGGGCCGATACCCTAAAGCGCCATCGGCAATACCTGAGACGGGGCAGGGTCTTGCGCAAGTCGGGATGACCTGCGCTAGCGACCCAAGCCGCTGCGCTGCGCTAGATTTCAGGGTGGGTTGAGGGCGGCAACAGGCTGCGGCGCTGCGGCCTGAGAGCGTACTTTGCGCCGGGGCTCGAGCAGCGTTGGCAAATCTTGCTCGGTGACGAAACTGGCGCGCAACTGCGCAATGGCCTGGCTGTGCAGTTGCGAGATACGCGCTTCGCTCAAAGACAACACGGCTCCGATCTCGTGCATTCGCAAACCTTCGTGGTAGTACAAGTGCAGCAGCAATTGGTCGGGGCGGCTCAGGGTGTGGATGGCGCTGGCCAGTGCTTGTTGCAGCGCCGCGCGTTCCAGCACCACCAGTGGGTCAGATTGGCTGTGGGCGCATTGCGTCAAGTAGTTTTCGAGCTCGCCGCTGGTCTCGAGGTCTTCAATCGAGATCAGCGTGTAGTCGTGGGCTTGTTGCAGCAAGCGGCGGTATTTGGTCAGCGACAAGCCCAGCGCCTGGGCAATCTCAGACTCTAGCGGCGCACGGCCCAACTGATGGCCCAAGCGCTGTACGCTCAGCTCTACCAAGCGCATACCATGGCGCATGGCGCGGCTGGCAGAGTCGGCAGCGCGCAGGCCGTCTAGCATGGCGCCCTTGGCACACTGCGCCAGGTAGCGCTCAAACTGCGCACCCGCGGTCTGCCTGCTGCTGCGCAAAATGGCTTCCATCAGACCGACCAGACCGTCTTGCAGCAAGTCGTCGTAGGCCACACGCGAGGACAGGGTCCGGGACATTTTGCGCGCGATCTTCTCCACCAGTGGCGTGTGCCGAGTTACCAGCTTGTGGACAGCGATGTCACATTGGGGCGAATTGTTCATGGTGCTGAACCTAGGATAGGTGCCCACTTTAGCCAGATTTGGTGACGATTGAGGCTGGAAAAAGCCGGGTTAAGAGCCAGTGGTTCCATTGTGTGGGCCGCGCTGTGATCGGCCTAAAGTGCCGCCAGGGCCTTGGGGGTTTGCGGCGCAAAGGTCACGCTCAGGCGGGCACCGCCAGTGGCCACCGGCGCTGCTGCCAGCGTGCCGCCGAGCTGGCGCGCCAGGTCAGACACCAGTTGCAGGCCCAGCGACTGGCTGCGCCGCTGATCGAAGTCTGGCGGCAAACCGATACCGTTGTCTTGCACCGTCACACAGCAAAGCCGGTCTTGCGAGTGCCGCTGCAATTGCAGGGTGACCAACCCGGCGCGTCCATCCGCAAAGGCATGTTTGAGCGCATTGCCCAGCAGTTCGTTGACCAGCAGACCACACGGTGCAGCCTGTTCCATGGCCACTTGCACCGCGACCATCTCAAGCTGCAGTTGTACCGGGTTGCCCGACCCCAGTTGCGAGCGGATCGCCTGCGTGGCGACCTGCTTCAAATAATCGGCCAGGTCAATCGATGCAAAATTACCAACGCGGTACAGGGTTTCGTGCAACAAGGCCATGGCGTAAATGCGCCCTTGCATCTCTTTGAGTACTGCGCGGGTTTGTGCCTGGTCGCTGCGACCGGCTTCCAGCCGCAGCAAGCTGGTGACCACTTGCAGGTTGTTTTTGACGCGGTGATGCACCTCGTGTAAGAGCGCTGTTTTTTCTTGCAGCGAGCGTTGCAACAATTGCTCGGACTGCTTGCGCCGGGTGACGTCTTTTTTGATCGCGACATAGTGCGTGGCTACCCCCTGTTGATTGAGCACCGGTGAAATGACCGCCGATTCGATGAACAATTCGCCATTTTTTCTGCGGTTGTGCAACTCGCCGCGCCACACCTGACCGGCCAGCAAGGTTTTCCACAACTCGACAAATACCGCCGACGGTGTCAGGCCCGATTGCAGGATGCGCAGATTGGTCCAGCGCACCTCGTCCAGCGAGTAGCCGGTGACTTCGGTGAAATTAGGGTTGACGTAGCTGATGTTGCCAGCCAGGTCGGTAATTGCAATTGCAATCGGGGCTTGTTCTACGGCTTGCGACAACTGTTGCAATCTTTCGTCAGCCTGCTTGCGCTCGGTGATGTCCGAGATCAGCCCATGCCACAACACCGAACCATCGCCCTGCCGCTCGGGTAGCGCGTCGCCAAGTAGCCAGCGCACCGCGCCGTCGTCAAACCGGACACGGTATTCGTACTTCCAGGGCGTCAGGTGGCGGGCCGATGCGGCGATCGACGCACTGACTTCGGGTAAATCGTGGGGGTGAATTCGGACAAAAACGATGGCCGCGTCGTTTGCAACCTGTCCGGGACTCAGCCGGTAAATGTTACGGATGGCCTCGCTGGCATAGGGAAAACACGAACTGCCATCAGGGCGCAGCAGGTATTGATAGACCATGCCGGGCACCCGATCTGCAATCGCGTTGAGTCGCTTGAAAGCCTGATCCGATGCCAGCCGCGCCTGCTGCAGGTCGGTCAATGTTTTGGACAATGCTTGCGTCTTTCCCCGCACGCGCCGCTGCAACATCAGGTTCCACAAGATCAGGATGGCCGCCATCGCGACGATGATCAGCACGATGTAGCGAAGGTAGGGCTTGAGCCGCCCTTCACCCAGTTCGTGCACTTGCGCCCCGTACCATTTGTCCTGAATTTGCTGCGCCTGTGCCAGGGGGATGCTGGCAAACCCGCGTTCCACCAGTGCCAGCAGGGCGCGCTCGCCCTTGCGCACCGCCCGATGAAATTGGCCAGTTGAGATAGCCGCTGAATGCCGGTAGTCGTTCGCCATCCCAAGTTGGTGCAACAGATAGACGCCGGGCGGCTGATCCATGCAAAACACCCGAACATTGCCGGACCGCGCGGCGCCCAGCACCGCGCTGTAAGTGGCGTAGCGCTGGAAATGTTCCACGCCGTGCGCTGCCAGGGCCTCAATGCACGCGTCACCGTCTTTCACGCCCACCGTAAATCCCTTGAGCGATTGGGCATTGACAATGCCGCTGACGCTGCGGTGGAAAAAAATCGGCACCTCGACGTCGGCATAAGGCGGCGAAAAATCATAAATCGCTTCGCGCTGCGGTGTCTTGAACAGGCCGTCGATCACATCGGCTTGGCCTGCCTGGATCGCCGCTTGCGCTTGCCTCCAGTCCATCGGCTGCAGCTTGACAACGACGCCGGTCTGGGCCTGCCACAGCGCCCAGGTGTCTTTCAGGATGCCCTGAAAGACACCATGGTCATCCCGAAAAATATACGGTGGGTAGTCTTCGTCCAGCACCACGGTGATGCTGGAAGGCAGCGACTGCCCCTGAGTCGGCGCCGTTGCCTGAGCTCTGGCCAAACCACTCAAACACAGTGGCATCAAGCCCATTGCAAAGCTTATCAACCAACTTAAAACCAAGCCTGCAAACTTCATAAATACCATTCAAGCTGGCACTGCAAATCCCGGACGACGATAAATAGGTGTCTTATTGCGCTTCCAAATTATTGGTGTCCAGGCGCGAAGCCGCAGGCAGTGTTGTAGCACGACAAGGGCAAGCAACAACGACACGGATGATTTGGAAATGGAATTACGCATCAGGATGCGGAGCTTTGACATAAAAGTAACTACAAAAAGCGGGCTCGCTGTGCCACACGCTAACAGCAACACCGGCCGCTGGGTATCAGGTCAATACCTGAGGGTAGAGATTCAAACACCCGTGATGCGCGCCGTGGCGTGGGCCAATCGGGCCGACCTGGCACCCGAATGTTTGCTGGATTTGCTGCAAGCGCAGCGCCAGCAGCAAGCGGCTTGACGGATTGAACTGGTTTCAGCGTCAACTTTGTCGCCCAAATTGCAACTGATTAGATAGCTTCTCACGCTTTTCTGGTAACGGCTAGAGGCCAATAACTCACTTTGTTTTGTACGGCTATTTCGCCTCAAATATGCAGCAAGGTGCGCTCGCCGTCGGCGTGACGCAGGCGCTGCGCCAGCGTGCGCGAGATCGCGGTCATCAAAATCAGCGCCAGTTTTTTGTGCTCTTCGGCGAGCAGGTTGAATTGCTCCAGCGTCAGCACAAACAGCTCGATGTCGGTGCTGGCTATGGCGCTGTCGCTGCGGGCGTGGTCGTCCAGAAACGCCAGGCCGCCAAAAAAATCACCGCGGCCAAAGCTGGCAATGTGGTGCAACTGGCGGCTGCCGCTGATCGGGGCCATGATGCGCACCGCGCCGCGGCGAATCAGGTACAGCTCGCGGTGGGGGTCGCCCAGGCTATAGACCGCCTCGCCGGCCTTGACGCTGCGCTGCACCATGCCTGCCTCAAGGTCTGCCAGGGTGACATCTTTGCGGCCCTGGAACAAATCCATTTCAGACAGCTTGAGCGGCACTTCGTCAGCGGCGATTGGCAGCAGGTCGCCGACCAACTGGTCTTCGACCCACTCAATGGCCTCTTCGAGGGTTTTGAACATCCGCACACTGTTGCCCTGGTCGAGCAGGCCGGTCTGGTGGAAAAAATCCACCAGATTGCGGCCATTGGGCAACTGCTCGCGCACATGGCTGAGCAACAGCGGCACGCCACGTTCGCGCAGGGTGTCGCGCACCAGGTTGAGCATGTGGGCGGCGGTAATGTCCACCGCCTGGACCCAGCGCATATCCAGAATGACGTAGTCACGCAGCTTGATTTCTGGTTCCAACTGCGCATACAAGGCGTAGGTGGTGCCAAAAAACAGACTGCCTTGCAACTCAAAAATCACCGCTTTGTCGCCGTTTTGGGCGATCAGCCGCCGCTCCGACTCGGGCCGCGACCAGGTTGATGAGCGCTGGTTGACAAAGGTTTTGCGGCGCACCACCGAGCCACCGACCTGCTCGCGCACAAACAACACAATTGACAGCGCCACCCCGGCGGCAGAGGCCGCAACCAGCCCCACCATCAGGGCAAAACCAATCACCACCAGCACCACCGCCAGGTCAAACACGGTGGCGCGCGACTCCAGGAACCGCAGTGGCTCGGTGTCGATCATGCGCAGCCCCACCACGATCAAAATCCCGGCCAAGGTCGCCACCGGCACCCAGGCAATAAAGCTGCCCAGCGCCAACCCCGCCACCAGCACCAGCACGCCTTCGACCGTGCCCGAGGCACGGGTTTGAGCGCCGCTGTTCAAATTGACCATGGTCGCGCCCATGGTGCCGGCACCAGGGATGCCACCGATGCCCGCCGAGGTGATGTTGGCCAGGCCTTGCGCCAGCAGCTCGCGGTTCGGTTCATGCCGGGTGCGGGTTTGCTGGTCCATCACGACGCAGGTTTTCAGTGTGTCAATCGACAGCAGCACCGCCAGCGTTAGCGCCGCGCCGCCCAGTGCGGCCACCTGCGCCAGTTTGAGTTCGCCAATGTCTTGCCAGCGCCCGGCCACCGTCTGCCAATAGCCTGCACCGGTAGCACCCAGCGAGCCCAGTACCAGGTGGTTGTCGGTCAGTGTCAGCATCGAGGCATCGGCATTGGCCAGCGCCAGGTACGCCAGCAAACCCGCCCCGATGCCCAAAATAGTGCTGGGCACGGATTTGGTCACGCGCGGCGCCAGCAAGGCCACCAGAACCGTGGTCAGGCC
>JAQTSL010000167.1:1393-7816 GCA_028711355.1 Rhodoferax sp. | reverse complement strand
CCGGTCTTGCTGCTGCAAGCACCGGTAAAAGCGCCGCGTTCGTGACCAAACAACTCGGACTCAAACAGGTTTTCGCTCAGGCTGGAGCAGTCCACCGGCACCAGTGCGTGCTCGGCACGGGCGCTGGCAGCGTGCACCGCGCGCGCAACCAGCTCTTTGCCGGTGCCCGATTCGCCCAGCAGCAGCACGGTGGCTTGGGAGGGCGCCACACGTGACACCAGAGCCAGCATGTCCTGAAAAGCAGGGGATCGGCCGATCAACCCCGCCGCGTTGATCTGAACTTGTGCCACCTGCAGCGGCTGCATTTTTTCAATGAAAAAGGCTTGCGCCCCTGATTCATCCAATAGCGGCGCCAACTCAATCGTGACGTATTCCTGGCCCTTGGGGGTGTGATGCAGGTGTAACACGCGCTCGCGCTGGCCAGAGGTGCGCGCCTGTAGCAACGGACAGCTTTCTCCGGCCTGATCGCATGGAGCGGTGAATTGGTGGGAAACCTCGTAGCAGGTGCGACCGACGACGCTGTGTCCCGCGCTGAACTGATGGCGGTATGCGGCATTGGCCGCCAGGATGCGGTACTGGGTGTCGAACAGGATGTGCGGTTCGGGCAGACCTTCCAAAAACGACATCAGTTCTGGTAGCGGCTTCATGCTGGGGTGGTCTCGGCGGTCAGAAAAAGTCAAGCAATGAAAACTGCCAAAAGTATGTCATAAATGGCAGTCGTTACTGCCAAAACCTGTCAATAAAGGTAATCTTTTGTCAGTCAAAGAGCGAGCAAGAATGCAACTATCTCGTAACCCCATGATCTTAATAAGTGTTAATGAATCGTCATAGGTGGCATGGTTCTTGTTAAATCTCTCGATATACGACACACCTGCGATTGCAAGACCCGCAAGTCAGACGTCTGATTCAGCACAAGGCTTTTTTTGAGATGTATTTCCGAATATTGAATGACCCAAACAGCGGCGCACTGACGTACTTGTTGGCGGATACCTTAGCGCGAGAAGCGGTGCTGATTGATCCACAGGGGAGTGATATTGCTGTGCTTCAGGCGTTGCTGTCTGAGCGTGACTTGCACTTGGGCTGGAGCTTGCGTACCCATCACCATGACCAGTCACTGAGCGAATTGGACATGCTGACCCAATTGGGCGCGCCCGTGTTGCAAGGTGATCAACCCAGTGGTTTGGCTACCAGGTTTGTCGCCGAGGGTGTCTGCCTGCCCTTCGGGGATGAGTTTATTCGTGTTTTGGCAACCCCTGGTCACACGCCCCATTGCCTGAGTTTTTCCTGGCGCGACCGTCTTTTCTGCGGTGATGTGTTGGCGGTCGATGCTTGTCCGCATCAGGCGCGACCGCAGCAACCGCAGCTATTGTGGGAAAGCGTCACACGCAAGGTTTTTACACTGCCCGACGAAACGCTTTTGTTTGTCGGGCACGAGCGTCACGCGCGTGCCGTCAGCACGGTGCTGGAACAACGTCGCTGGCACCCTTTTTTTGCGGGAGTCACCCGCGACGATTTCCTGACGCGTGCCGCTGCGCTACAGGAAGACAATAGAGCTGTATCCGTTTGAGAGGAATGAAAGATGAGTGCCAAGGTTAATTCAGCCAAAAAGGTGATCCCGATCGTTGCCGCCGTGCCAGATGAGGGCGATACCTCGATGCACATGGCGAGCCAAAAGATCTATCCGCGCAGTGTCAAAGGGTTTTTTTCCAACTGGCGTTGGATCATGGTGTGGCTCACGCAGATTGTTTTTTATGGTCTGCCGTGGGTCGAATGGGGGCAACGTCAGGCGGTGTTGTTCGACCTGAGCGTGCGCCGCTTTTATCTGTTTGGGCTGGTGCTCTATCCGCAGGATTTGATCTACCTGACCGGCCTACTGATCATTGCCGCGCTGTCGCTGTTTTTGTTTACGGCGGTGGCGGGTCGCTTGTGGTGCGGTTACGCCTGTCCGCAAACGGTTTATACCGAAATTTTCCTGTGGGTCGAAAAGATGGTCGAGGGCGACCGCTCGGCACATATGCGCCGCGACGAAGCAGGGATGTCTTCCGGAAAATTCTGGCGCAAATTTGCCAAGCACTTCATCTGGCTGGCATTTGCGGTCTGGACTGGCTATACCTTTGTTGGGTATTTCACGCCGATCAAGGTGTTGGGGCAAGAGGTGATGGCGCTTGATTTGGGGTCGTGGGAAATTTTCTGGACCATTTTTTATGGTTTTGCGACCTACGGCAATGCTGGTTTCATGCGTGAGAACATCTGCCTGCACATGTGCCCGTACGCGCGCTTCCAGAGCGCCATGTTTGACCGCGACACCTTGATCGTGACGTATGACACCGAGCGTGGTGAGCCGCGCGGTGCCCGCTCCAAAAAAGCCGATCTGGCCCAACTCAATCTCGGCTCTTGTGTGGATTGCAGTTTATGTGTTCAGGTCTGTCCAACCGGCATTGACATTCGCAACGGCCTGCAATACCAGTGCATCGGCTGTGGCGCCTGTGTCGATGTCTGCGACACGGTGATGGACAAGGTGGGTTATGCGCGCGGACTGATCAAATATTCCACCGAAAACGCCATGGCCAACGGCTGGACGCAAAAGCAGGTGACGCGCCATGTGTTCCGACCCCGGGTGCTGGTGTATTTCACCGTTTTAACGGGTCTGGTGTTGGCCATCGTTGGTACGCTGGCAACCCGTACGCCTTTCAAGGTGGATATCGATCGCGACCGCGGTGTCATGGCGCGAGTGGTGGAAGCCGGCAAGACCGAGAATGTGTATCGCCTACAGATCATGAACGCGACCGAATCTGAACAGCGTTACCGGGTGACCGTGAACGGTTTGCCAGGGTTGATCATCACGTCTGAGGATACGATCACGGTCAAATCGACTGAGGCACGGACCTTGCCGATACGGGTGCAAGCCCCATTTGAAGCGGCGCCGCCGGGCTCCCACGAGATTCATTTTGAAATCGAGTCACTCGACACCCCGGGCAAACTGCGCGAAGAGTCGAAGTTCATGATTCCCAGGTGAGTGTTGGTGGCGCCCCCCATAGAACTGGCTTCTACAATCGGCCGCTCTATGAGGTAAGCGCATGAGAATTCTGATTTCAAACGACGACGGCTATCGGGCGCCTGGCATTGAGGCGCTGTACGACGCGCTCAAGGACGTGGCCGAGGTCGAGGTGGTGGCACCAGAGCACAATAACAGCGCCAAATCGAACGCGCTGTCGGTCCACTCTCCGTTGTCGGTAAACCGTGGTAGCAACGGCTTTCGCTACGTCAATGGCACGCCGGCGGATTGCGTCCACATCGCCCTGACAGGCTTGCTGAACTATCGACCAGACCTGGTGGTTGCGGGCATCAACAACGGCGCCAACATGGGAGATGACACCATTTATTCGGGCACCGTGGGGGCCGCGATGGAGGGGTATCTGTTTGGGATCCCATCGATCGCATTTTCTCAGGTGGAGCGCGACTGGGCCCACCTGGAAGCGGCCGCTGGCAGGGCGCGCGAACTGGTGCAGAGCCTGTTTGCCCAGAACCTGATGGGTGGCAACGCTTGGTTGCTCAATGTCAACTTTCCCAATTTGCCCGCCGATCAATTAAGGGGGTACAAGCTGTGCCGTCTGGGTCGGCGGCATTCGGCCGAGTCGGTGATCACCCAACAGAGCCCGCGGGGGGAGACGATGTACTGGATCGGGGCGGCAGGTGCGGCCAAAGACGATGTTGACGGAACCGACTTTCATGCCACCGTTAACGGGCATGTAGCGGTCACGCCGTTGCAGGTGGACCTGACCGACCATGATCGTTTGGGTTATTGGTCACAGACCATGTCGCGTCTGTCTCAGGCGACGTTGGACTGATGCCAGGTCATCCGCAGCGCGCTCCCAAGGTGCGGCCGGGTTTCCCGGCGCGACTCGGTACGGTGGCAGACGTGCTAACGCCGCACCAGCAGGCCCCCAGCGCCAGCGCCCAGTCGCGTGTTGCGCCGGTCGGTGTTGGACTCGATTCCAGTGCGGTACGCCGCAGCATGATTGCCAAGTTGGCACAACAAGGCCTGGCCGACGCTCGGGTGCAAGCGGCGCTGACCGCTGTGGAACGTCACCGGTTTGTCGATTCAGCGCTGGTGAATCAGGCTTACGAGGACACCAGCTTGCCGATCGGGTTGGGCCAGACCATTTCCAAGCCTTCGGTGGTGGCGCGCATGATCGCCTTGCTGCTTGAGCCGGTTTCTGGAAAATTGGGACGCGTGCTGGAGGTTGGCACCGGTTGCGGTTATCAGGCGGCGCTGCTCAGCCAGGTGTGCACCGAGGTCTATTCGATCGAACGCTTGCGTGGCCTGCACGAAAAGGCCAGGGACAACCTGCGGCATCTGCGCTTGGCCAATGTTCACCTGTTGTTTGGTGATGGCATGCTTGGATACCCAAAGGGCGCCCCTTATGCCGGCATCATCGCCGCAGCGGGTGGTGACCAGGTTCCCGCCTGCTGGCTGGAGCAACTTGCTGTCGGCGGACGGCTGGTTGCGCCGGTGGTGTCGGTTGGGACGCAGCAGGCGCTGCTGGTGGCTGACAAGACGCCGCAGGGGATGGTGCATACCTTGCTCGAGCTAGTTCACTTTGTCCCCCTAAAATCGGGTGTTGCATGATGGGAGTGCGTATGAAACATGGGGTCTCTCGCGGGGTGAGTTGGGCTTTGCTGGCGGTTGCAGCCTGGTGGTTGACGGCTTGCGGCTCGGTCAGTCTGAATCGTGCGCCGGTGGAAGATCGCATGGTCAAGAGTCCTGCGCCTGTGCCACCGGTGACAGCGGGCGCCGAGGGGGGGGGTGTCAAGCCATCGCCTGGTTTTGAAAATGCTGGTACGGCGGGCTATTACACCGTCAAGCCGGGCGATACGCTGATCAGGATTGCACTGGAGCACGGTCAGTCGTTTCGCGATCTTGCCAGTTGGAACCAACTGGATAATCCCAATCGGATTGAGGTTGGGCAGGTGTTGCGCGTGATCGCGCCGCTAAGCGCCGAGGTCATTGGCAAACCGATACCCAAGGCAGTGGTGGCTGCCAGCCCGGTCAGTGCGGTCGCATCGGCTAATGCGCCGGCTGCGCCAGTGCCGCTTGCACCCGCAACCCTGCCTGAGGCGAGCTCTGCCAATCAATGGATTTGGCCGGTCAGTGGTGCCGTTGTGGCTGGTTTTGACGAGATCAAGAACAAGGGGGTTGATCTTGCTGGCAAGGACGGAGACCCGGTGCTTGCCGTCGCCGACGGGCGGGTGGTCTATGTCGGCGCTGGCCTGCGCGGCTACGGCAATCTGATCATCCTCAAGCATGACAACGTCTATCTGACCGCTTACGCGCACAACCGGACCTTGCTGGTCAAGGAGGATCAGGCCGTGCTCAAGGGGCAAAAAATAGCCGAAATGGGCAACAGCGACGCCGAACGCGTCAAGCTGCACTTTGAGGTGCGACGCCAGGGCAAGCCGGTTGATCCGGTCAAGTACCTGCCACCACGCTGAATCGGGCGGAAGTCATGTGCGATTCATCCAAGGCAGCGGCCGAAGCTGACGTTCCTGCTGACTGGCTGTGGATCGAGTCGCTGGACGGTGACGGACAAGGGGTGGCGCACCGACCCGACGGCAAGGTGGTGTTTGTTGAGGGGGCACTGCCGTTCGAGTATGTCAGCGTCCAGATTCATCGCAAAAAAAGCAATTGGGAGCAGGGCGCGCTGACCCAATTGCACCGTGAGTCGTCCCAACGGGTGCCGCCGGCTTGTCCGCACTTTGGTCTGCACCAGGGCGCCTGTGGCGGTTGCAAGATGCAACATCTGCACAGTGCTGCTCAAGTGGCGGTCAAGCAGCGGGTGCTGGAAGACAACCTGTGGCACCTGGCCAAGGTCCGACCCGATCAGGTCTTGCGACCAATCGAGGGCCCGGCCTGGGGTTACCGCTATCGGGCCCGTTTGTCGGTGCGTCATGTACGAAAAAAGGCAACGGTGCTGGTGGGCTTTCATGAGCGCAAAAGCAGTTACGTCGCCGACATGGGTGTTTGCCCGGTGCTGCCAGCGCGGGTCAGCGATTTGCTGCTGCCATTGCGCGCCCTGATTTTGTCGTTGGACGCGGTTGAAACCTGTCCGCAGATCGAACTGGCGTGTGGTGACCCGGTCATTGCGCTGGTGCTGCGCCATCTGGAACCCCTGAGTCAAGCTGATCTGGACCGGTTGCGCGACTTCACCCGGGAACATCCTGATGTGCAATGGTGGTTGCAGTCCAAGGGGCCAGAGACGGTTTGTCTGCTCGACGACGGTGGCCCGGAGCTGAGTTACACACTGCCCGAATTTGGCATTGTCATGCCGTTCAAACCGACCGATTTCACGCAGGTCAATCCGCAGATTAACCGGGTGCTGGTGGCTCGTGCGCTGCGTTTACTGGCGGTCAGAAAAGACCAGC
>JAQTSL010000167.1:0-1383 GCA_028711355.1 Rhodoferax sp. | reverse complement strand
TTTTGTGGTCTGGGCAATTTCACCTTGCCGCTGGCGACCCAGGCGGCACAGGTGCTGGGCGTTGAAGGCAGTCCGACGCTGGTTGCGCGGGCACAGCGCAATTATGAAAGAAATAAGGCTCTAGGGCGTACCAATCGTCCACTATGTGATACACAATTTGTAGCAAGAAACCTGTTTGAGATGACGCCACGGATGCTGCTGGACGACGGTGTGGCCGACTGCTGGTTGATGGATCCACCACGCGAGGGCGCGCTTGCGTTGGTGCGTGCGTTGGCCGACTTGCAGCAACAGCGATTGGTTGGGGAAGGTGAGGTGGCTATGCCTGAGCGACCTGATTGGACGCCGCCGCAACGCATTGTCTATGTCAGTTGCAACCCGGCAACGTTGGCGCGCGACGCCGGGTTGCTGGTGCATCAGGCCGGTTACCGCTGCCGGGCTGCTGGTGTGATCAATATGTTCCCGCACACCGCGCATGTGGAAAGCATGGCAGTTTTTGACCGTGATTCGTCGGCCGACTGAGGTGTTATCAACGTTGCTACTGGCTTGCTGTTAACCTCCATGGCCGCAAAGCCACTCCGAAGCATGAAAGAGGGCTGTCATTGCGGACTCCGATCCGCAATCCAGTGCGTCCAAATTCATGAATGCCGGGTCGTGGCCCGGTAGCACAACCTGTGCTTTTACGTTAACGCGCAGGTGCCTTGGCCTTGCTGGGCGGCCCGATGATTAGTTCTTCTGCCGGTGCGGCGGGTTTCTCATCAACTGGGGGTGTAACCACCTTGGCGCGCAAGCCTTCGATCTTGTTTTCACGCATATAGGCGTCCATTTCCAGCCAGCCAGCGTATATGAAAGCCTTGTTGATGCCCTTGTTCAGGGCGTAGCAGTCTTCGATGCTGCGCAAGCCGTGTCGGCACGCCGCACCGATGGCCTTGGCTTCCGCTTCACGCTGGGCAATTTTTGGGTCGGGTCCGAGGCCCAGCATATCGCAGGCTGTTAACGCCAAAGCGACAACAACCAACAGCAAACGCTTGGACATAGATGAAGTGCAACGACTGCGCATAGGTCTGATTGAAGCACGATCAGACGTGGATAAGAACAAAAAAAAGGCCTCAAAGGGCCTTTTTTTCGGGGTCAAACGGGTCAGTCGCGCTCGCCACCCATGATGCCCAGTAGCGCCAGCAGGCTTTGGAACACGTTGACCACGTCCAGATAGAGCGCCAGCGTGGCACTGATGTAATTGGTTTCACCGCCATCCACGATGCGTTTGAGGTCATACAGCATATAGGCGCTGAAGACGCCAATGGCCATCACCGAAATCGCCATCATGCCAGCGCTGGAGCCGACAAACACGTTGATGATGCCGCCCACCATGATCGCCAGCGCGCC
>JAQTSL010000003.1 GCA_028711355.1 Rhodoferax sp. | reverse complement strand
TAAAGCAACGGGTAAAGCCTTGTATTTTGAGCTCGCTCAAGTCGCGCTCGGCCGGGTCAAAGGCATGGGCATCCACGCCCTGCCCTTGCAACGCCTGGAGCACGCCTGCGCCCGACATGAGCGACACCTCGCGTTCAGCCGAGCGACCGCCCAGCAGCACCGCCACTTTTTCAGTGTTTATATCAAATTGCCTCATAGCCCTCGTCCTTCCTGCGCAAACAGCTCTGCACTTGATAGCATATGAACCACCTTGGCGCTCACTGCACCAATCGACCCGGCCCCCATGCACAGCACCACGTCGCCGTCTTTGGCGTTGCTTGCAATGGCGCGCGGCAGATCGGCCACGTCATCAACAAACACCGGCTCGATCTGACCGGCCACGCGCAGCGCACGCGCCAGGCTGCGCCCGTCAGCCGCCACGATCGGAGCTTCACCGGCGGCGTAAACCTCGGTCAGCAGCACCGCGTCGGCTTGCGCAATGACCTTGACAAAATCGTCAAAGCAGTCACGTGTGCGGGTAAAGCGGTGTGGCTGAAACGCCAGCAGCAAGCGCCGCCCGGGAAAGGCGCCGCGCGCTGCTGCCAGCGTGGCGGCCATTTCCCGCGGGTGGTGACCGTAGTCATCGACCAGCGTGAACGTGCCACCATCGGCACTGGGCAACTCGCCATAGCGCTGAAAGCGCCGCCCGACACCGGTAAAGTTGGCCAATGCGCGCAACACCGCCGCGTCGTCAACGCCCAGTTCCACCGCCACCGCAATGGCGGACAAGGCATTAAGCACGTTGTGCCGCCCTGGCAAGTTCAGCACCACCGCCAGGTCAGGCAACACCACACCATTGCGCCGCTGCACGGTAAAGTGCATTTGGGCGCCGACGGCACGCACGTCCAACGCGCGCACTTCGGCCCCCTCATCGAAGCCGTAGCTGGTAACCGGACAGGTCACCTGCGCCACGATCGAGCGCAGCGCCGCGTCGTCGGTGCAAAGAATGGCCGTGCCGTAGAACGGCATCTTGTGCAAAAAGTCAACAAACGCCTGCTTGAGCTTGGCAAAGTCGTGACCGTAAGTTTCCATGTGATCGGCGTCGATGTTGGTCACCACCGCCAGCACCGGCAGCAGGTTCAAAAACGACGCGTCCGACTCGTCGGCCTCGACCACGATGTAGTCGCCCTTGCCCAGGCGGGCATTGGCACCGGCGCTGTTCAGGCGCCCACCGATGACAAACGTCGGGTCCAGCCCGGCCTCAGCCAGCACGCTGGCGACCAGGCTGGTGGTGGTGGTTTTGCCGTGGGTGCCGGCAATGGCAATGCCGGTTTTCAGGCGCATCAGCTCGGCCAGCATCAGCGCGCGTGGCACCACCGGGATGTGCGCCGCGCGCGCGGCAATCACCTCGGGGTTGTCGCCGTGCACCGCCGTCGAGGTCACCACCGCGTCGGCGCCGGCGATGTGCTCTGCGCCGTGACCGACATGGGTGCGAATGCCCAGACCGGCCAGACGCTGCAAGGTGGCGCTGTCGGCCTGGTCGGAACCCGAAATGGTGTAACCCAGATTGAACAAAATCTCGGCAATACCCGACATACCGACACCACCGATGCCGACAAAGTGGATGTGTTTGATGGCGTGCTTCATGCGATCAACTCCTGGCAGGCCGCCAGCAACTGTTCGGTGGCCTCACGTTTTTGCATCTTTTTGGCTTGTAGCGCTTTATGCAAGAGCGCAGGACGCTCCATTGTTAATAGCAGTTGAGCCAGTTTTTCAGGGCTCAGCTCGGCCTGTGGCACCAGCCACGCCGCATCCGCATCGACCAAAAAGCGCGCATTGGTGGTCTGGTGATCGTCCACCGCAAACGGGAACGGCACCAACAGCGCGGCGGCGCCGACTGCCGCCAGTTCGGTGACGGTGCTGGCACCAGCGCGACAAATCACCAGGTCGGCGTCGGCAAACGCCTGCGCGGTGTCATCAATAAACGGCGTCAGCTCGGCGCTCACACCAGCAGCGCCGTAGTTGGCACGCAGCGCGTCAATCTGTTTGGCGCCGCTTTGATGGACCACACCGGGGCGCTGATCTGGGGGCAGCAAGGCCAGCGCCTGCGGCACGATTTCATTTAAGGCTTTGGCACCCAGACTGCCGCCCACCACCAGCAGGCGCAGTGGCCCGCTGCGCCCGGCAAAGCGCTGCGCCGGGTCGGGCACCCGTAAAAACGCCGCGCGCAACGGGTTGCCGATCCAATGCGCGCGCTTGATCACATCAGGAAAAGCGCAAAAGACCCGATCGGCGACTTGGCTCAGCACCTTGTTGGCCAAGCCAGCCACTGAGTTCTGCTCGTGCAGCAGCAGCGGCTTGCCCAGCAACACGCTCATCATGCCCGCGGGAAAAGTGATGTAGCCGCCCAAACCGACCACCACGTCCGGACGGACCCGGCGGATCACGGCGATGCTTTGCCAGAACGCCTTGAGCAGACGCAGCGGCAGCAGCAGCACGGTCGCCAGGCCCTTGCCGCGTACACCGCCAAAGTCGATCGCTTCAAAGGCAAAGCCTTCTTTGGGTACCAACTGGCTTTCCATGCTGGGCTGCGCGCTGCTGCCGCGTCCGCCCAGCCAATGCACGCGCCAACCGTTGTCCCGCAACGCGTGCGCCAGCGCCAGACCCGCAAAGATATGACCGCCGGTACCGCCCGCCATGATCAAAACAGTTTGGCTCATACCCGGCCTCCGTGCATGAGCGTTCTGTTCTCTCTGTCAACGCGCAGTACCACGGCAATCGCCACCAGGTTGATCAGCACCGCCGAGCCGCCGTAGCTCATCAGCGGCAACGTCAGGCCCTTGGTCGGCAAGGCTCCCAGGTTCACGCCCATGTTGATGAACGCCTGAAACCCCATCCAGACCGCCACCCCCTGCGCCACCAGCCCGGCAAAGACCCGCTCCAGCGCAATCGCCTGGCGGCCAATCGACATCATGCGCCGCACCAGCCACAGAAACAGGCCGATCACCAGTACCACGCCGATCAGGCCAAACTCTTCGCCGATCACCGCCAGCAAAAAGTCGGTATGCGCCTCGGGCAGCCAGTTGAGCTTTTCGACGCTGCCGCCCAACCCCACGCCAAATATTTCGCCGCGACCAATGGCAATCAGCGAATGGGTAAGCTGGTAACCCTTGGCCAGCGCGTTGGTCTCGCTCCACGGGTCCAGGTAGGCAAAAATGCGCTCACGCCGCCACTGGCTCGACGCAATGATCAAGCTGAACGCCACCACCAGAATGGTCGCAATCACAAAAAACATGCGCGCATTGACGCCACCCAGAAACAATATGCCCATGGCAATCACCGCGATCACCATAAAGGCGCCCATATCGGGCTCGGCCAGCAACAGCACCCCGACCACCGCCACCGCTGCGCCCATCGGCCAAACCGCGTGAAAAAAGCGCTCTTTCACATCCATCTTGCGCACCATGTAATCTGCCGCGTACAGCAGCACGGTCAACTTGGCCAACTCGGACGGCTGAAAACTCATCGGCCCAACGCCGATCCAGCGCCGCGCGCCATAGACCACCTTGCCCACGTGCGGAATCAGCACCAGTACCAGCAGCAACAACGACAATAGAAACAGCGGGCGCGCTGACCGCTCCCAAACCGCCATTGGTACGGTGTAGGTCAGCAGTGCCGCCAGCAGTGCCAGCAACAACCACATCGCGTGACGCGCCAAAAAGTAGGTTGGGGTGTAACGGGCAAAGCGCGGGTTTTGCGGCAGTGCGATCGACGCCGAATAGACCATCACCAGCCCCCACAGCAACAGCACCACGCAGACCCATACCAGCGCCTGGTCATAGCCCTGGGCGCGCCCCATGGATGCCGGTGTGGCCGTCAGCCGACCCTGACCCAGCCACACCGGCAACACATCGGCAGAAGGCACAGACGCCATGCCGAACCAGCCCAGCACGCGCTGTTGCAAGGTCATGGCGACGGCGCTCACGCTGGCACCTCCAGATCGGTGCCAGCGTCCAGCGCCAGCTCGCGCACGGCTTGCACAAAGGCGTGGGCACGGTGCTCGTAGTTGTCAAACATGTCAAAGCTGGCGCAGGCCGGCGACATCAACACCGCGTCACCGGCGCGGGCTTGGGCGCTGGCCCGCGCCACGGCGTCGGCCATGCTGCTTGCATCGATCAGGGGCGTTCCGCAGTCGGCCAACGCAGCGCGAATGATCGGCGCGTCACGCCCGATCAGCAGCACCGCACGCACAAGGCGGCGCACTGGCTCGGCCAGTGGCGCAAAGTCCTGCCCCTTGCCTTCGCCACCCAGAATCACCACCACTTTGCGCTCAGCACCCAGCCCGATCAGCGCGGCCACGCTGGCGCCGACATTGGTGCCTTTGCTGTCGTCAAAGTATTCGACCGCGTTGACGCTGCCGATTGGCTGCACCCGGTGCGGCTCACCACGGTAGTCGCGCAAACCGTATAGCATGGGAGCCAGCGCACAACCGGCGCTGCTGGCCAGCGCCAGCGCGGACAAGGCGTTGAGGGCGTTGTGGCGACCCCGAATACGCAGCGCATCGGCGGGCAGCAGGCGCTGGATAAACAACTGGTCAGCCGCCGCGCCAGGTTTGCGCCCGGTTTCATCGGCTTCCTGCGCACGCACCAGCCACGTCATGCCGTTGACGGTCTCGATGCCAAAGTCGCCCGGGCGCTGCGGCATGTCACCGCCAAAAAGGATGCAAGCGCGCTGCTGTGGCCGTTGCCGTTTTACCTTAGTCGGGGGCGGCAGCATCCGCATGACTTCGTCGTCGTCGCGGTTGAGCACCATCAATCCCTGCTGGCCAAAGATGCTGCTCTTGGTCTGCGCGTAAGCGGCCATGCTGCCGTGCCAGTCCAGATGATCCTGGGTGATGTTGAGCACTGCGGCGGCGGTGGGCTCAAAACCATGCACGCCGTCAAGCTGAAAGCTGGAAAGCTCCAGCACCCAGACCTCGGGTAACGCGTCGGCAGCGAGCCGCTGGGCCAGCGTGTCGAGCAACGTGGGGCCGATGTTGCCCGCCACCGCCACCGTCTTACCCGCGCGCTCGACCAGTTGCCCAGTCAGCGACGTGACCGTGGTTTTGCCGTTGGTGCCGGTCACGGCCAGCACAGCAGGTGCGTAACCGCGTCCTGTCTTGAGCTGCGCCAGCGCCCGGGCATACAAGCCTAATTCGCCGCTAGCCCACAGCCCCCTTGCGCTGGCTGCTTGCATCACAGGAGCAACTTGAACCGGGCTCAGGCCCGGACTCTTGAACACGGCACGCACGTCGGTGCCCTGCACCAGCGCTGCATCCAGCACACCACTGACAAATTGCGCAGCAGGTACATCACGCTGCAAAGTGGCCAGTTGCGGTGGTGCCGCGCGCGTGTCGGCCACGGTCACCCGCGCGCCGCAGCGCACGCACCAGCGCGCCATCGCCAGGCCCGAAGCGCCCAGGCCGAGAATCAGAACGTGTTGGTCTTGCAGATCGTTCATGATTTAGCGTGAAAAGACAGGTTGTCATACCGGGCCACGACCCGGTATCCATGAATTTGGACGCACTGGATTGCGGGTCGCGGCCCGCAATGACAGCTATTTTTCATGCTTCGGGGTGGATTTATTGCCATGAACGTTAACGCAGCTTCAAGGTGGTCAGCCCGACCAGACACAGCAGTATGGTGATGATCCAGAAGCGCACCACCACTTGCGTTTCTTTCCAGCCGCTTTTCTCAAAATGGTGGTGCAGCGGCGCCATCTTCAAGATGCGCTGGCCAATACCGGTGCGCTTTTTGGTGTACTTGAAATACGCCACCTGCAACATCACCGACAACGCTTCGGCCACAAACACGCCGCCCATGATCGCCAGCACAATCTCTTGCCGCACGATCACCGCAATGGTGCCCAGCGCCCCACCCAACGCCAGCGCGCCAACGTCGCCCATGAACACCTGCGCCGGGTGCGTGTTGAACCACAAAAAGGCCAGCCCGGCACCGGCCATGGCGGCGCAAAAGATCATCAGCTCGCCGGCCCCGGCAATGTGCGGCAGCAACAAGTAGCGCGCAAACACCACGTTACCGGTGACATAGGAAAAAATGCCCAGACAGGCGCCAACCATCACCACCGGCATGATCGCCAGACCGTCCAGACCGTCGGTCAGGTTGACCGCGTTGCTCGACCCGACGATCACCAGGTACGACAAGATCACAAAGCCCAGCACGCCCAGCGGGTAGCTGATCTCCTTGAAAAATGGCACCATCAGCCCGGCCTTGGGCGGCAGACTCAGGTCAAAGCCCGACTGGACCCAGGTAAAAAACAGTTCCAGCACGCGGTAGTTGGTGTTCTCTGAAATGGAAAACACCAGGTACAGCGCCGCCACCAGGCCGATCGCCGACTGCCAGAAATATTTCTCGCGCGAGCGCATCCCCTCGGGGTCTTTGTTGACCACCTTGCGCCAGTCATCGACCCAACCAATGGCGCCAAAGCCCAGCGTCACAATCAGCACGATCCAGACAAAGCGGTTGCTCCAGTCAAACCACAACAAGGTAGAAACCGCAATGCACAGCAAGATCAGCACGCCGCCCATGGTCGGGGTGCCGCTTTTGCTCAGGTGCGATTCCATGCCGTAGCCGCGAATCGGCTGGCCGATCTTCAGCTCCGTCAGACGGCGGATCACCCACGGCCCAGCGGCCAACCCCATCAACAAGGCCGTCATGGCAGCCATCACCGCGCGGAAGGTCTGATACTGGAACACGCGCAAGAAGCCCAGGTCGGGCGACAGCGTTTGCAACCATTGCGCCAGCCAGATCAACATGTCTTGTCCCCCTCCAGCGGCGACGTGGCCGCCAGCACCGCCTGCACCACCCGCTCCATCTGCATGAAGCGTGAGCCCTTGACCAGCACGCTGGCAACCACCGGCAGCTCGGCCAGCACCGCTGCTTGCAACGCATCAATCTCGGGCAGCACCTTGACCGCTTTAAATTGCATAGCGGCTTGCGCAGTAGCAGCACCGGTGACCAGCACTTTTTCTATATTTTTTGTAAGCGCATCGCGCAGCGCCTCGGCGTGAAACTGCGGCCCCTGGTCGCCCACCTCGCCCATGTCGCCCAGCACCAGCAGGCGTGGCCCCGGCAGCGTGGCCAGCACATTGATGGCGGCGCGCACCGAATCGGGGTTGGCGTTGTAGCTGTCGTCCACCAACGTAATGCTGCGGCCCTGATAGCTCACTTGCAGCGCCCGGCTGCGTCCTTTGACCGGTTCAAAAGCGCACAGGCCCTGGGCAATCGCGGCCAGCGACACGCCCGCGGCCAGCGCGCACGCCATGGCCGCCAGCGAATTTTTGACGTTGTGCGCACCGGCAATGTGCAGTGTGTAAACCAGCTCACCGGCTGGCGTGGCGGCGCGCACCTGCCACGCGGCTTGATTCCAGGTCGCCTGCAATACAAACACCTCGGCAGCCACGCTGGCGTCAACCGCAAAACGCAGCGTGCGCCGGTTGCCAGCCAGCGTGGCCCAGCGCCCACTAAAGGCATCGTCGGCCGGAAAGACCGCCACGCCATCGGGCGGCAAAGCGCTGATGACCGAGCCATTTTCCTCTGCCACGGCCTGCACCGTCTGCATGAATTCCAGATGCTCGCGCTGCGCGTTGTTGACCAGCGCCACGGTCGGCTGGGCCACCGCTGCCAGGCTGGCGATCTCGCCAGGGTGGTTCATGCCCATTTCAACCACCGCAATCTGGTGCGCCGGGCGTAGCCGCAGCACGGTTTGCGGCACGCCAATGTCGTTGTTCAGATTCCCCTGCGTGGCCAGCGCCGCCGCGCCCTGGTCGGCGCGCAGGATCGACGCGATCATCTGCGTTACCGTGGTTTTGCCATTGCTGCCGGTGACACCGATCAGCGGCAGTGCAAACTGGGCCCGGTAACCAGCGGCCAATTGCGCCAGCGCCCGGCGTGTATCGACAACCCGCCAGCCTGGCAATCCGGCCTGCGCCAGCTTGGCGGCCGCCTGGTCACCCTGGCAGATGGCGGCCAGCGCACCCTTGGCGCGCACGTCGGCCAGAAAGTCGCTGGCGTCAAAGTGCTCACCGCGCAGCGCCACAAACAGATCACCGGGTGCGACGCTGCGCGAGTCGGTCTGCACCCGGTCAAAGCCAAACGTGGCTCCTTCTGCCAGTCCGACGGACGTGGCCGAAGCCAGCCAACCGCTCACCTGTGCCGCCGTCATCATCATCGACACCGACGCGCTCAGTTGGGACGGTGCAGCGGTGGTTTCACCCGCAACCCCGACGCGCAGCGCCAGCGCCTGGCGCACCTGCACCAGGTCGGAAAACGGCAACCGCTGGCCCTTGATTTCCTGGTAATCCTCGTGCCCCTTGCCCGCCACCAGCAGTACGTCTTCTGGCGCCGCGGCGTCGATGGCCTGGGCGATGGCGCGTGCCCGGTCGGGCTCGACCCGCACCCCCGGCACGCCCTCCAGACCGAGCAATATCTGACTGATGATGGCCTCCATCACCTCGCTGCGCGGGTTGTCGCTGGTCACCAGCACGCAGTCGGCAGCACGCCCGGCCAGCGCACCCATCAGCGGCCGTTTGCTGTTGTCGCGGTCACCGCCGCAGCCAAAAACACACCACAGCTTGCCGCCGCGTTGCTGCGCCAAGGGGCGCAAAGCATCCAACGCCTTGGCCAGTGCGTCGGGCGTATGGGCATAGTCCACCGCCACCAGCGGCTGGCCTGGCAGGCTGACGCATTCCATGCGCCCGGGCACCGGGGTCAGTGCGGCGCAGGCCTGTACCGCATCAACCAGCGGCACCTCCAGCGTGCGCAGCGCGGCAATCACGCCCAGCAGGTTGGCCACGTTGTAGTCGCCCACCAGTTGGGTCGCCAGCCGCACGCGCTGCACGCCTTCAACCACGTCAAAACCGACGCCGCCGCTGGCGTGCTCGATCGCCTGCGCCTGCAAGCGTGCGTGGTTGTCGGCACCAGTGCGCACCGACAGCGTCCAGAGTGCTGGCGCATCAACTTGCTGGCGTGCCGCCAACCGTTGCGCCAGTGCCGCGCCAAACGGGTCATCGACATTGATCACCGCCGCGCGCAGGCCGGGCCAGTCAAACAACGCCGCCTTGGCGGCGCCGTAAGCAGCCATGTTGCCGTGGTAGTCCAGATGGTCTTGCGTCAGGTTGGTCAACAGCGCCGTGTGGATGCAGGTGCCGTCCAGACGATGCTCTTGCAGCCCGATCGAAGACGCTTCGATGGCGCAGGCCTGCGCACCCTCGGCGACCAGTCGGGCCAGCGCCGTCTGCAGCGTCGGCGCGTCGGGGGTGGTCAGACCGGTGGCCACCAGCGCTGGTCCGTAACCAATGCCCAAAGTACCGATCACAGCACAGCGCACGGGCCCAGGCCGCTTTAAATTTGAGAGCGCCTGGGCGATCCACCAGGCGCTTGACGTCTTGCCGTTGGTGCCAGTCACCGCCAGCAGCTTGAGCTGCTGGCTGGGGTGCTCAAAGAAGGCGTCGGCCACCAGGCCGCTGTGCGCCTGCAAGCCGGGGTAACTGGCGACGCGCGCGTCGCTCAAACCAAAACGCTCGACCCCTTCAGCCTCGACCAAACAAGCTGGCGCACCCGCCGGTAGCGCTGCCATGACGTGGCTACGCGCATCGGAGCGGGCACCGGGCCACGCCAGCAAACCGTCGCCCGGCTGCAACTTGCGGCTATCGCAACCCAGGCCGGTACAGCCCTTGGCCCGCAACCACTGCGCGGCTTGTTCAGGGGAGTGCAGCAACTGCATCAGAAACTTTCCTCGACCGCATCGGTCACCACCTGCGGCTTGACCGTCATATCGGGCGCCACGCCCAGCACCCGCAGCGTCTGCTGCACCGTTTTGCTGAACACCGGTGCAGCCACGTCACCACCAAAATACTGGCCATTGCTGGGCTCGTCGATCATCACCGCTACCACAATGCGCGGCGCATCGATCGGCGCCAGTCCAGCAAACACGCCGCGATATTTCTTGCTGGCGTAGCCGTGCCCTTCCTGCTTGTGCGCGGTGCCGGTTTTGCCGCCGACCGAATAGCCCATGGTCTGCGCCTTGGGTGCGGTGCCGCCCGGGCCAGTCACCAGATGCAGCATATGCCGCACATCGCGCGCCACCTGCGCCTTGATCACTGGCGTGCCAAGCACCGGCTGCGTGACCCTGAGCAACGACAGCGGCACCAGGTCGCCGTCACGGCCAAACAAGGTGTAGGCGTGCGCCAACTGCATCAGGCTGACCGAGACACCGTAGCCGTAACTCATGGTGGCCTGCTCAATCGGGCGCCAGCTCTTGTAGGGGCGCAGGCGCCCGCTGACGGCACCCGGGAACGGCACCTGTGGCTTTTGCCCAAAGCCGACGTTGCTGTACAGCTCCCACATCTCACGCGCAGGCATCTGCAAGGCAATCTTGGCGGTGCCGATGTTGCTCGATTTCTGGATCACCTCGGTCACGCTGAGTAGCCCATGCGCGTGCGAATCGCTGATGGTGGCGTTGCCAATGGTCAGCCGCCCGGGCGCGGTCTGGATCGGCGTGTCAGGCGTCACCCGGCCGGTATCGAGTGCCAGCGAGATGACAAACGGCTTCATGGTGGAGCCTGGCTCAAAACTGTCGGTCAAGGCCCGGTTACGCAATTGCTCACCGCTGAGGTTCTTGCGCTTGCCCGGCGTATAGCTGGGGTAGTTGGCCAAGGCCAGCACCTCACCGGTTTGCACATCCAGCACGACCACGCTGCCGGCACGGGCTTTGTGCATCAGCACCGCTTCTTTGAGCGTCTGGTAGGCAAAAAACTGGACCTTGCTGTCCAGGCTGAGCTGCAAGTCGCGCCCATCGACCGGCGCCACCTGTTCACCCACATCTTCCACCACGCGGCCCATACGGTCCTTGATGACGCGACGCGAGCCATCGCGCCCGCCCAGGGCTTTGTTAAAGGCCAATTCCATGCCTTCCTGGCCCTGGTCTTCGACGTTGGTAAAGCCAACCACGTGCGCCGAGGCCTCACCGTCGGGATAGTGACGCTTGTATTCCTTGCGCTGATAAACGCCTTTGATCTTCAGCGCGTCGATGTCACGCCCCACCGCATCATCGACCTGGCGTTTGAGCCAGACAAAACTCTTGTCTTCGTCTTCGAGTTTTTTGTTCAACTCGGGCAACGACAGCCCCAGTAACCCGGCCAGTTTCTTCAGGTTGTCTGACTGGCGATCGACATCTTCGGGAATGGCCCAGATACTGGGCACCGGGATGCTGCTGGCCAGCACCACGCCATTGCGGTCCAGAATGCGTCCGCGGCTGGCTGGCAGCGCCAGGGTGCGGCCGTAACGCGCATTGCCCTGCCTTTGGAAAAAGTCGTTTTCGAGTACCTGGATATAAACGGCGCGTCCAAATAAACCGGCAAACGCCAGCGCCATGGTTGCCACGATGAACTTGCTACGCCAGACCGGCGTCGGGCTGGCCAGCAGCGGGCTGGAGGTGTAGGCGATGCTGCGGCTCATCGTGCGGCACTGGCGGGTTGCGCCACGTAATGGGTGATGGCCGGGTTGACCGGATGCATTTGCAGCCGCGTACGCGCCAACTGTTCGATCCGGGCTGAGGTGGCCTGGGCGCGCTTTTCAAACTGCAGGCGATCGTGCTCGAGCGCCAGCTTGCGCGCTTGCGCGCTTGCGCGGTCAAGCTCGGCAAAGAGCTGGCGCGACGCATACTGCACGTTCACCAGGTACAGGGCGCTGGCGACCACCAGCAGCAGCAAAAACAGGTTCAACCGGGTCATGCCAACTCCGCCGTCGTCATGCTGGTGGTGCGTTCTGCCACGCGCATCACGGCGCTGCGCGCGCGTGGGTTGCCCGCTACTTCAGCATCAGACGGCTTGCTGCGCCCGATCGACATGAGCCGCATCGCCCGCGGTGCGGCAAACGGTGCACGGCGGTCAAACACCTGGCGCGAATGCTGCGCAATGAACTGCTTGACGATGCGGTCTTCGAGCGAATGAAAGCTGATCACCACCAGTCGCCCACCTGGCCTGAGCACCGCCAGCGACGCAGTTAACGCCTGTTGCAGCTCTTCAAGCTCGGCGTTGATAAAAATCCGAAAAGCCTGAAATGTGCGCGTTGCAGGGTCCTTGCCCGGCTCGCGGGTTTTGACCGTGTCAGCCACGAGCTGGGCCAGTTCAGCGGTGCTGACAAGGGGCCCCTGAGCCTGTCGGCGCGCAACAATCGCCTTTGCAATGGCGCCAGCAAACCGTTCTTCGCCATAGTCACGAATCACCTCCGTTATGTGTTCCACCGTTGCCTGTGCCAACCACTGGGCGACACTGGCACCGCGCGTGCTATCCATGCGCATATCGAGCGGGCCGTCTTGCCTGAAGCTAAAACCGCGCGCTGGGTTGTCCACCTGCGGTGAGCTGATGCCCAGGTCCAGCAACACACCAGACGCGCTGGCGGCCGGCAGGTCGCTCAGGTGTGAAAAACTCTGGTGACGAATGGTGAAACGAGGGTCGATGATGGTGGCTGCCTCGGCGATGGCGTCCGGGTCTTGGTCAAAGGCGATCACGCTGGCGTCGGGTGGCAGCCGTGACAGCAACAAGCGGCTGTGGCCACCGCGGCCGAACGTGGCATCGACAAAAACCGGGGCTTGGGGCAGCGCTGCGCTCACCGCGGGCGCACCCAGCAAGGCGTCAACCGCCTCGCCCAGTAAAACCGTGGTGTGTGTCCATGCGCTTTGCACCGCTACGGGCTTGTCCATGAATAAACTGTGCATTTGACCGCCGGAGTTGGGATGCAATGCTAGGCGCGAAGCGCGCCGTGCAGCTCTGCTGCACGAGCGATTTGCAACAACGCAGTGCGCCCAAATCGGGCGTCACAAATGGATAGGTTGTTCGTGAACAAGCCCTCACCTTCAGAAAGCAAAATCTTTGAAGACATCGGGCATCTCGCCCTGCATCGCCTGCGCTTCCTGCGCGTCATAGGTGGCCTTGTCCCACAGCTCAAAATAGCTGCCCATGCCCAGCAATACCGCTTCTTTGGTCAAACCAGCCGCCGCCCGCAACTCGGGTGCCACCAGCACCCGTCCCGTGGCGTCGATCTCGACGTCCATCGCATTACCCAAAAAAATGCGCTTCCACCACTGGGCAGCCATCGGCAAGGCGTTGATGCGTTCACGAAATTTTTCCCACTCGGGGCGGGCAAAAATCATCAGGCAACCGTGCGGATGTTTGGTGATGGTGAGTTGGCCGCTGGCGGTGGCGCTCAGCACGTCACGATGCCGGGTCGGCACCGACAGCCGCCCCTTGGCATCCAAACTCAATGACGAAGCCCCTTGAAACACCGATCGCACCTTTGGTTGGTTAAATGGGCCGGAATGGCCTAGAAAAAGCACTTTTCACCACAAAATTGCACTTTTTTGCACTGTATCAGCAAATTTGGCCGATGCAAGCCCGTTCTAAACAATTTTTTGCAATGAAATCAAGGACTTAGAAGCGATTTTTGAGAAAATTATTGACCAAAAATCGTTCTAAATGAAGCACTTAGCGAGTGCTCTGAAAGTGATGGGTGAAGATTTGGGTTGGCGACAGAGATAAATATCTGTTCCGACAGAAAATCTCTACACATGGCAAAGCGACGGGGTCACGCGTATGCGGTTTTGGGACCAAAACACGCACGATCACCTGCCCCAATCACCCTGCCTCAGCGGTGTCAGTTATGCCGGATGTTGTAGCAAAACTGGCCCTGGCCCTCATCTCTAAAGCGCTAACAGCTATCAAAACCGATGCAGATTTCAGCCTTTTGCCCGGATATCTTCTAACCGCATATTTCAACGAATACCGCCACTCATTCCAATCCAAACACTACCAGCCCTTCCAGTCGAAATTCTGCCACCTGTTCCGGCGCAATATAGGATGCCCATCACTTTGGACTAGCAGGTGTGCAGCGTTATGCACAGTTCCCAGTTATGAACAGTCTGCGCTCGTTGGGTTGGCAGTCTCGTCTTCAAAGGGCAAAACACGAGGTCTTTGAAAGATGCTGCCTACAGCAGCAAGCTGCTGGAACAATGAAGCATTGACAGTTTGCCGTTTTGTGGTCTGGCAAGAGCCAGCCACTACCTCAAAGTGCTTGCCCGGAACTCTGGCGCAACGACTTTGATCTGGCAAATGCGATGCGAGCCTCGACCAGCGCGACCGCCAGGCCCGCAAGACATATCAGGGCCATGCCGATTACCGTGATGGGGTCTGGCAACTGGCCAAATACCAGCCAGCCCAATAGGGTTGCAGCCACAATCTGCAGATAACTGAAGGGCGCCAGTAAGGTTGCGGGACTTTTGCTGTACGCGGCAATCTGTAACCAGTGCCCGAGGAACCCGGTGAAACCTGTGGAGATGAGCAGCAGCCATTGCCACGGCGACAGATTTGGTGTTACCCATAACCACGGCAGGGCAAGTGTCAGGGCAACCGTACCAAACAATCCGCCATAGTAATTGGTCGTGAGCGGGTCGTCGTGCGCCACGCGTCGGGTGGCGATTTGGTAGAAAGCAAAAGCCAGCGCCGTCAGCAGGCCGAGCACCATGCCCACGAAATCCAGTTGGGCACCTGGCCGCAACACCATCAGCATGCCGGCGAAGCCTGCCAATACACCCAGCCAGCGGTGCAGGCGGTGCGCTTCATGAAGCAGCCACGGTGCCATTGCCATCAATAACAGAGGGGCCAGGAAGTTGATGGCTGTGGCCTCAGCCAGCGGCAGGCGACCCAATACCGAAAAAAACAGCACGGTGGTGGTGATCATCAGCAGACCGCGGGCGAATTGGCGCACCAGCGACTGTGTTTTGAAAATGGTTTTGCCACGTGATGGCAGCACGACGGCCGTCATCAGAGCGAAGTGCATGGCGTAACGCACCCAGGCGACCGTTAGCACCGGCACCCCGGCCATGACCAGCCATTTGCCCGACGCGTCCAAAGTCGAAAGCAGCCACAGACCCAGGATGTGAAGCAGTATTCCATTGCTATACCAATTGCCAGATGTACCGCGAGCAAACACAAAAGTCAGCTTGCTGGCATCCGGACCCGGCATAGCCATAGGGATGCTCGGCTCAGAGCTTCATCTGCTGCGGCAGCCAGGTGACTATTCCAGGAACAAAATAGATCAGCAATATCGCGCCCACAATCAACAGAAACATGGGCATTGCCACGCGGGCAATGTAGGGCAGCTCTTTGCCCGTCATGCCCTGCAGCACAAACAGGTTGAAACCCACGGGCGGTGTGATTTGCGCCATTTCAACTACCAGAACGACAAAAATACCAAACCAAATTGGGTCGATACCGGCGGCCAATACTGTGGGCATGAGGACGCCCATGGTGAGCACCACCACGCTGATGCCATCCAGAAAACAGCCCAGAATGATGAAGAACACCATCAGCGCCATGATCAGGCCAAACTGGCTCAGGCCAAGGCCACCGATCCATTCGGCAAGATGGCGCGGCAAACCGATGTAACCCATGGCCAGCGTTAAAAAGGCCGCACCAGCCAGGATCATGGCGATCATGCAGTAAAGGCGTGTGGCCCCCATGAGCGACTCGCGAAAAGTTGGCCAGTTC
Source organism: Rhodoferax sp. (assembly GCA_028711355.1). Taxonomy (GTDB): domain Bacteria; phylum Pseudomonadota; class Gammaproteobacteria; order Burkholderiales; family Burkholderiaceae_C; genus Rhodoferax. Next base: position 18,924 of record JAQTSL010000003.1, on the reverse strand, counting down.
ATGGAGCCCTGCAGCGTTGACAGCACCAGTGCGCCGACTACACCGACACCGGCGGCCTCAGTGGCGGTGGCGATGCCCGCGTAAATGGAACCCAAAACAGTCGTAATAAGCAAGACCACCGGAATCAGGCTGGAGGACGCCTTGATTTTTTGGGCAAAAGACATTGGCGCGTCGCGCGGGGGTACCTGGTCGGGGTGGCGCAAAGCCCACACCATGATGTAGCCAGAAAACAGTGTTGCCAGCAAAATGCCCGGAACAACGCCGGCAATGAACAGGTCGGAGATGGATACATCGGCGGCCACGCCATATACGATCATGATGATGGATGGCGGAATGAGCAATCCCAGCGTGCCCGCGCCGGCCAGCGTGCCGATGGCCATGTTTTCAGGGTAGCCGCGAAGCTTCAACTCAGGCAGTGTCATTTTGCCGATGGTGGCGCAGGTGGCGGCACTGGACCCCGATACGGCGGCAAATATGGCGCACCCTACCACGTTGGTATGCAACAACCTTCCGGGCAAGACCTGCATCCAGGGCGCCAAACCCTTGAACATGTCTTGCGACAGACGGGTGCGAAAAAGAATTTCACCCATCCAGATAAAGAGTGGCAAGGCGGTCAGAGTCCAGCCCGAAGAGGAACCCCAAATGGTGATGACCATGGCATCACCGGCTTCACGGGCAGAAAAAATCTGGATGCAAATCCAGGCTACTCCGGAGAGTGTGAGTCCAATCCAGACGCCGCTGCCCAAAATCAAAAACAATGCGCTCACCAGGATGCCGGTGATGAGTAAGTCATTCATTTGGTTGCTTCCTATTCATTGCGCAGCATTTCGCCACTGCTGGTTTGCCGGCGCTGGCCCAGCAGTTCCAGAATGAAATCATCGATAAAAGCAATGGCAAACACAATGGTTCCAACAGCCATGAATAACTGTGGTATCCACAAAGGGGTGGCATCGGTGCCCGTCGATATGTCATTGAATTGCAAGGAATTCCATGCCAGTCGGCTACTGTAAAAAGCCAGCAGGCTGCTCAGCAAGGAAGCAAAACCCAAACCCCATATTTCCAGAGCGCGGCGCCCCCCCCCATGCACCGCGTTGAGGATCAGTGTGACGCGTATATGCTCACCCATTTTGAGGGTGTGGGCCAATGCCAGAAAGCCGGCGCCTGCCATCAGATAGCCCGCATAGGCGTCAGTTCCGCGGGCATTGAAACCCAGTTGTCGGCTGACGATCGACAGCATGACCATGATCAGCAGGCCGACCATGCACAGCGCCGCAACGGCTGCAGCGCTGTTGTACAAAAAGTTCAATAAGCGCCGCATGGCTCGTGACATTCGATCTATGACTTGTGGAAGGCATCAATCAGGGTCTTGCCCTCGGGCCCAGCTTTGTCCAGCCATTCCTTGAGCATGGTATCGCCCACTTTTTTCATGTCAGCCTTGAGTTGTGGCGTGGGTGCCAGCACTTGCACGCCGTTGGCCTTGAGCTTTTCGATGGACTCTGTGTTGACACGTTTGCTGGATGCCAGACCACGCACTTGAGCCTCTGCTGCCGCCTTCATCACCGCGTCCTGGGTTGACTTATCCAGCGCAGCGAACGCTTTTTGATTTACCAGCAGCGCATTTTTTGGCAGCCAGGCTTGCATGTCGTAGTAATACTTGAGGTGCTCGAACAGCTTGCTGTCCACGCCCGTAGCGCCTGATGTCATGGTGGCTTCCACGACGCCGGTGGCGATTGCTTGTGAAAGTTCGGCCGCCTGCACGGTCACCGGCTGTGCGCCCACCAGTTCGGCAATACGGCTGGTCGACGGGCTGTAGGCGCGCCATTTGACCCCCTTGAGGTCGGCCGCGGAATTCAACGGTTTTTTGGTATAGATGCCCTGGGGCGGCCAGGCCACGGCGTACAGCAGGACCATGCCCTGTTCGGCCAGCTTCTTTTCGATCAGAGGCTTTTGCGCCTTGTAGAGTTTGTTTGAGTCATCGTAACTATCGGCCAGGAACGGCAGACCGTCTGCACCATAGATTTGCCATTCGTTTTGAAAATTGGCAAAAATGATTTCACCGGCCTGGGCTTGGCCGCCTTGCACAGCACGTTTGATCTCAGGTGCCTTAAACAGAGAGGCGTTGGAGTGCACCGTGATCTTGAGCTTGCCACCGGTCGCCTTGTCGACATCATTGGCGAACTGAACAAGGTTTTCAGAGTGGAAGTTCGTTGCGGGGTATGCCGAGGCCAAATCCCATTTGGCTTGGGCGCTGGCAATACCTGCGATCAATGAGAAAAAAGCGGCCACCGCAGTCAGAGTAAAGATTCGACGATGCATAAAAGCTCCTGTAGATTGAAGGAAAGACAGGTCAATGTAACCATCTGTCGATAAATTGTCATCAGTAGTTTCCCTAATTGTTAACAAACTGAAGACAATTTATCATTAAAAGATCGATAAATTCATCCTGTAGTAAGGATCCAACCGCGGTGATTGCCATGACCAAGAATGCAACGCAAGAAATTAGAAATGATGTTCCTACTCGGGGGGCGACCGAACCCATCGTGTCCTCAGCCCATCTGGTTTCACCCAAAAGTGCCGAAATGAGCGAGTTTGAGTTTGGCCTGATCGTGGCAGGCAACGCATTTCACCGCTGGGTGGTGCACTGTATGAGTGCGGCAGGCCTTAAGGATCTAACGCCGCTGGATGTTTTGGTGCTGCACCATGTCACGCATCGTGCCCGCAACAAACGCCTGGCCGACATCTGCTTCATCATGAACGTGGAAGACACCCATTTGATCAACTATTCACTCAAGAAACTGCAAAACCTGGGGGTGGTGGTATCGAGCAAAAGCGGCAAGGACGTGACCTACTCATCGACCGATAGCGGGCTCGACTATGTCAACCGCTATCGCGCCATTCGTGAGTCATGCCTGATCAATGCACTCAATGCGAACGACGGGCTCAACCGTGACATCGGCGAACTCGCGCGTCTGTTGCGCTTGCTATCGGGCATCTACGACCAGGCCGCCCGTTCTGCTGCCAGCCTATAACTTCCCTACCTGGAACCAAATGATGAGCACACCCTTTGAACAACGCTGGCAATTCTGGATCGACCGCGGTGGCACGTTTACTGACATCGTGGCCAAGCGCCCAGACGGAACGCTGGTCACGCATAAGCTGTTATCGGAAAACCCTGAGCAGTACCGCGATGCAGCAGTGGCCGGAATTCGCCACCTGTTGTGCCTTCAAGCTGGTGAACTGATCACGCCCGCTATGGTGGCATGCGTGAAGATGGGCACCACGGTGGCCACCAATGCGCTTCTGGAACGCAAAGGCGAGCCAACGCTGCTGGTGACAACACGCGGCTTTCGCGATACACTGCGCATTGGTTATCAGAATAGACCACGTTTATTTGACCGCAACATTGTGCTACCAGAGCTGCTGTACAGCGCCGTGATTGAAGCCCAGGAGCGCATGGGGGCGCATGGCGAGGTGGTTGAAAACCTGAATGAGTCACTGTTAAAAACTCAATTGCTTGAGCAACATTCACAGGGGCTACGCAGCGTTGCCATTGTTTTTATGCATGGCTACCGCTACACGGCGCACGAACTGGCTGCCAAGCGCATTGCACAAGAGGTGGGATTCACGCAGATCAGCACTTCGCACGAAACCAGTCCGATGATGAAGTATGTCAGCCGTGGCGACACCACCGTGGTCGATGCCTACCTCACGCCCATTTTGCGGCGCTATGTCGAGCAAGTGGCAGGTGAAATGCCGGGTGTCAAAATCTTTTTCATGCAGTCCTCGGGTGGCTTGACAGATGCTCACTCTTTTCAGGGGAAGGACGCCATTCTGAGCGGCCCGGCAGGTGGCATTGTGGGCATGGCGCGCACGGCACAGTTGGCTTTTGGCGCGGGTGCCGGGTCAATGAGTGGCCCAATCAAGGTCATTGGCTTTGACATGGGCGGAACCTCGACAGACGTTTCCCACTACGCGGGGGAATTTGAGCGCGAGTTCGAAACTCAGGTTGCAGGCGTGCGGATGCGCGCCCCCATGATGAGCATCCACACTGTGGCTGCCGGTGGTGGCTCGCTCTTGAAGTTTGACGGTGAGCGTTTTCGAGTGGGACCCCAGAGTGCGGGCGCCAACCCCGGCCCGGCCAGCTATCGGCGTGGCGGTGCGCTGGCAGTGACCGATGCCAACGTCATGGTGGGCAAGGTTCAACCCAACTACTTTCCAAAATTGTTTGGGACCCATGCCAATGAAGCACTGAGCTTCGATGCAGCAAAGGCCCAGTTCGATGAACTGTCTCATCAAACCGGGCGCAGTCCCGAGGCGGTGGCAGAGGGCTTTATTGATATTGCGGTGCAGCAAATGGCCAACGCGATCAAGAAGATTTCGGTGGCCCGCGGCTACGATGTGACGCGTTACACATTGCAGTGTTTTGGTGGCGCGGGCGGCCAGCACGCCTGTCTGGTCGCCGATGCTTTGGGCATGACTCGCGTGTTCGTACACCCTCTGGCAGGGGTGTTGTCGGCGTACGGCATGGGACTGGCTGACCAAAGCGTGATCCGGGAGCAGGCGGTCGAGGTAAATCTTTCCCCACTGGCCATTCCTGAAATCGAAGAAAAACTCATGGTGCTGGCAACCGCAGCGCAGGCTGAACTGCTGCGTCAACAGGTCAGCACCGGCACCGTTTCGCTGTTCAAGCGGGTGCATGTGCGCTATGAGGGGAGCGACACTGCGCTGGTGGTGGCCTTTGGCGGCATGGCAGCGATCAAGGCCAACTTTGAATCAGCGTACCGGCAGCGGTTTTCCTTTCTGATGCAGGGCAAAGGATTGGTCGTTGAGGCGGTATCTGTCGAGGCTGTGGTGGCCGGCGATGCGCCCGAAGAGCCTGTGTTGCCCACCTTTGAGTCCCGTGCTGTGCCTCGGCGTGAGACGGTGCGCATGTACTCGGGCGGTCGGTGGCACCACGCCGCGCTGGTCGTGCGCGAAGATATTCGCCCCGGTGATGTGATCGATGGACCGGCCATCATTGCCGAAAGGAACGCCACTACGGTGGTGGAACCTGGCTGGGTTGCCAGCCTGACAGCCTTGGACCACCTGGTGCTTGACCGGCGTGCTGAACGCACAATCCAATTTGCGGCGGGCACCCAGGTCGATCCGGTACTGCTGGAGGTATTCAACAACCTGTTCATGAACATTGCCGAGCAAATGGGACTACAGTTGCAGAATACGGCGTATTCAGTAAACATCAAAGAGCGGCTGGACTTTAGCTGCGCCCTGTTCGATGCAGAGGGTAATCTGATTGCCAACGCGCCCCACATGCCCGTGCATCTTGGAAGCATGGGCGAGAGCATCAAGACAGTGATTCGTGAGAACGCCGGGGCAATGGACCGCGGCGATGTCTTTGTTCTCAACGACCCTTACCACGGCGGCACGCATTTGCCGGACATCACCGTCATCACACCGGTTTATCTGGGTCAGGAGACTTCAGACAAGCCGCTGTTTTATGTCGGTTCGCGTGGACATCATGCCGACATTGGTGGCATCACGCCTGGCTCCATGCCTCCTTTCTCAACGCGAATTGAGGAGGAAGGCGTTCAAATCAACAATGTGAAGCTGGTTGCGCAAGGTGTTCTGCAAGAAGCGCAGATGGTGGCACTGCTGCAAAGCGGCGAATACCCAAGCCGTAATCCGCAGCAAAATATGGCTGACCTCAGGGCGCAGATTGCCGCTAACGAGAAGGGCGTTCAGGAATTGCGCAAGATGGTGGATCAGTATGGCTTGGAAGTGGTCCAGTCCTATATGAGGTATGTGCAGGACAATGCTGAAGAATCGGTTCGCCGCGTAATCACGCACCTGAAAAATGGTGAATTCACGCTGCCGCTTGACAATGGCGCGCAGATCAAAGTGGCGATTCGGGTGGATGCGTCCAATCGTACGGCCGAGGTGGATTTTACCGGCACGTCTGCACAGCAGAGCAACAACTTCAACGCACCGACGGCGGTGTGTATGGCAGCCGTGCTTTATGTATTTCGCACCTTGGTGAACGATGACATTCCGCTCAACGCGGGTTGCCTCAAACCGATCAAGGTCATCATTCCAGCGGGTTCCATGCTCAACCCCAACCCACCTGCGTCGGTGGTCGCAGGTAACGTGGAGACTTCGAGCTGCATTACCAACGCGCTGTATGGTGCTTTGGGTGTGATGGCTGCCAGCCAATGCACCATGAATAACTTTACCTTTGGTAATGACCAGTATCAATATTATGAAACCATCTCGGGTGGCTCCAGTGCCGGAGCCGAGTTTGATGCCAGCGGCGTAGTGGTCGGCGGCTTCGATGGATGCAGTGTTGTGCAGACCCACATGACGAATTCACGCTTGACTGACCCTGAGGTGCTGGAGTTCCGCTTTCCGGTGCGACTGCAGAGCTACGAGATTCGTGCGGGGTCTGGGGGTGCTGGCAGGTGGCATGGTGGCTGCGGTGGTGTGCGACGGGTGGAGTTTCTGGAGCCCATGACAGCCAGCATCTTGTCCAATGGCCGAGTGCATGGTGCTTTTGGTTTGGCTGGTGGACAGCCAGGCCAGGTGGGCATCAACCGCGTGGTGCGCGCAGACGGCAGAGTTGAAGAACTTGGTCATATTGGTCAAGCGGACATGCTGGCAGGCGATGTGTTTGAAATTCACACGCCGGGTGGGGGTGGCTTCGGTGCTCTTGATTGAAAGGCAAAAAATTTACCTGACAACACCAAATTGACGTGGTCAACCGAGTGGCAGCCTTGTGGAAAGCCAAGGGACCAACTGAGCCAACGTTCCAACCACATTGAATCAACGATTCAATGTCAGGTCTTGGGCAGGCATTTCGCGAAAATCGTCCGCTTTTGGCACGTAGTTCGCGCCGACGACCGGCTGCCGCAGGGTCGCCCGAATTTCTAAAAGTCCCACGTCAAGTTTTCGGCCTGCACTTTGAGGCGGCAGTTGGTCTGTGACAACCATCTGCGAAGAATTGTTGTTGCGATGTCAAATTGGCTGTCCCAAGAACGGATCGATCAGCTTTGTGCCGGTACCTGCAAAGCCGGCTAGGTTGCGCGTTACCACCGTCATGCCATGCTCCAAGGCAGTGGCCGCAATCATGGCATCACGTTCAGACTTCGGATCGGGCACATGCATCGCTGCGCATAACGTAGCGGTGTTTCCCGAGAATGGCAATATACGACCTGCAAAGTTTGCCTTCACCCCATTTAGCCAGACGCGTAACGCACTGCCTTGCGGCGGCGTGCGGCGCTCCAGCGCCAAAACCCCTTCTTCCAGCTCCAGGATACTGATGGCAGAAATATACAAATGGCTCACCGGCTTGTCCGAAGCCCATGCACGCACTTGCACAGACTGATTCGGTTTTCCGTGACGTAACTCTGAGATGACGTTGGTGTCTAAAACATACATGGAGGTCGGCCTCAAAGCAGGTCAGCAGCACTGAGTTTGAACCTTGCTTTCTTCGGTTCAAACTCTATGCCCTCGCCACCCGGAATCGAATCCATCAAGTCCAAAAGTGATACTTCCTGCTTTCCCGTGAGCTCGTAATAGTCTTTGATTTTGAGCAAGACGAAGGCTGGCCGTCCCCTGTCGGTGATGAATACAGGACCTTGCGCTGCGGCCCGTTTGGCTGCACCAACATCTCGGGTGAATTCACGACTTGAACAGGTGAACACGCTCATCATCATTCTCCTATTTAGATATTGTTTGTATGTTATGACATTCGTCGGAAAAGTCAGGAAAAAACCAAACTGAGCTCATCCAACTGTGGGTTGGCCTCGTACCGGTTGTCAGGGCGAAACGATAAGCATTGGTTCCGCATAAATCCCGTGCTGCCTCTGACCAAGCCGCCCTTTTGCTGCTCAAGAAACGGGTAGTTGGAACTGCGGGCCAGTGCTTGCCAATGTCAGCTGTCCAAGTTTTGGGCAAAAATCGAACGACAGGTTCACTCGCGCACGAGCACCCGCATTGGACTTGTCCGTGGTGGACATTCAGCCAATGACTCTTGGCAGCCTAAACGACAGTCAAGGGCGTGATCCAGTTCGCCAGTTTTGACTAACTGACTCCCGACAAATTGGCTGCCATAGTGGCCCTCCGATCCATCCACCGCGCATTCAGGGCGTTTGAAGTCGCACAAAACCAACAGCGGTGAGGCCGGGTGATCGGGTCAGGCGACCGCACGCGCCTGACCCGATCACCCGGCCGTGCGTAGAGGTTTTCTGTATTAGAGGATATACCGGCTCAGATCTTCGTTTTTGCTGAGCTCGGCAAGGCGCGATTCGACGTAGGTGGCATCGATGTGGATGGTTTGTCCGACCAACTCGGTGGCGCTGAAGCTGACCTCGTCGAGCAGGCGCTCCATCACGGTTGACAGGCGGCGCGCGCCGATGTTTTCGGTGCGCTCGTTCACATCAAAAGCAATTTGCGCCAAGCGCAGGATGCCGTCCTCGGCAAAGTCCACTTGCACCTGCTCGGTGGCCAGCAAGGCCTGGTACTGTTTGACCAACGAAGCGTCGGTCTGCGTCAGGATCGCGACAAAATCTTGCACTGACAGCGACTGCAATTCGACCCGGATCGGAAAACGCCCTTGTAGTTCGGGGATCAGGTCGCTGGGCTTGCTCAGGTGAAATGCACCCGAGGCGATAAACAAAATATGGTCGGTCTTGACCATGCCGTATTTGGTAGAAACACTGGTGCCCTCCACCAGCGGCAACAGGTCGCGCTGCACGCCCTGGCGTGACACCTCGGCGCCACTGCTCTCCGAGCGCGACGTGACCTTGTCGATCTCATCGATGAACACGATGCCGTTCTGTTCGAGCATCTGTAATGCACGGGTTTTGATATCTTCGTCGTTGACCAGTTTGGCGGCTTCTTCGTCGGCCAGTTGCTTGAGCGCGTCGGCAATGCGCAGCTTGCGGGTTTGCTTTTTGTTCTGGTTGAGCTGGCCAAACATACCGCGCAACTGCTCGGTCATTTCCTCCATGCCGGCCGGCCCCATGATCTCTAGTTGGGGCGCGGTCTGCGCCAGATCGACTTCGATCTCACGGTCGCTGAGCTGACCTTCACGCAACTTCTTGCGAAAGGTCTGGCGCGCGGCACTCTCGGCCTCGTTGGCGGGCACCACGCCAAACTCGGCGTGCGGCATCGGGATCAGGATGTCAAGCACCCGGTCTTCGGCCGCGTCTTCGGCGCGCTGGCGCACTTTTTGTGTTTCGGCCAGGCGCGTTTGCTTGACTGCCACGTCGGCCAAGTCGCGGATGATGGCATCGACATCTTTGCCGACGTAGCCGACTTCGGTGAACTTGGTCGCTTCAACCTTGATGAACGGGGCGTCGGCCAGGCGGGCCAGACGCCGTGCAATTTCAGTCTTGCCAACGCCGGTGGGGCCGATCATCAGAATGTTTTTTGGCGTGATTTCGCCGCGCAGGTCGTCCGCCACCTGTTGGCGGCGCCAGCGGTTACGCAGCGCGATCGCGACCGCGCGTTTGGCTTGTTGCTGGCCGACGATGTGCCGATCGAGCTCAGCGACGATTTGTTGGGGAGTAAGGGTGGACATGGATTTTTTGGTCTGTAGCGCAAGGTTTTAATCAGTTGGGGACAGCGCAAATCTTAATCAGTTGAGGACAGAGCAAATTTGCTGCGCAAATGTTGGTCCGTCCCGCAAAAATCAACGTTTCTTGGTCTGTCCGGCAAAGTATCACAATTCTTCTACCGTGTGGTTCATGTTGGTGTAGATGCAAATCTCACCGTCAATCCCCAATGATTTTTTGACAATGTCGGTGGCTGACAGGTCGGTATGCTCAAGCAGGGCCATCGCCGCCGCTTGGGCGTAAGCGCCACCCGAGCCGATGGTGACGATGCCGTTTTCTGGCTCCAACACGTCACCATTGCCGGTGATGATCAGCGAGGCCTCCAGGTCAGCCACCGCCAACATCGCCTCCAGCCGACGCAGCACGCGGTCGGTGCGCCAGTCTTTGGTCAGCTCGATAGCGGCGCGCGTCAGGTGCCCCTGGTGCTTTTCCAGCTTGGCCTCAAAACGCTCAAACAGGGTAAAGGCGTCGGCGGTGGCACCGGCAAAACCAGCCAGCACCTTGCCGTGGTAGAGCTTGCGCACTTTGCGCGCTGTGCCTTTGACGACGATGTTGCCCAGCGTCACCTGGCCGTCGCCGCCGATCGCAACCTGCATACCCTGCGGCGTTTTGCGCCGCACACTGATGATGGTGGTGCCGTGAAATTGTTCCATATCGCTCCTAAAACATTGCGGGTCAGACCACTCGCGTGAGCGACGTGCTCTGACCCCAACTGATTAAAAAAGACATTGCGGGTCAGACCACTCGCGCAGCGACGTGCTCTGACCCCAACTGATTAAATACCCTGATGCGAGTGTGTTCGTTGATGCCAATCAGACTGAAAAAAACCGCCACCAGCCGTGGCACCTGCACAAATTCGATCTGCTGCCCCAGCTCATGCCGCGTTGCTACCCAGTTCAAAATGGCTGCGGCCGCAGCGAAATCAACTCGAATCAGGCGTTCGCAACCAACAATCAAGGTCGAGCCTGGCGTACCGTGCATCGGTAGTCCACTGGGCAGTGCCGCCAGGTCGCCCTTGAGCTCTCCGGCCAGTTCCACGGTAGCGGTCTGATCAAACCGGGGCGGACCCACCCAGCCAGGGGCGGTGCGGCCAAAACGCTGTGCGTAGTCCTGTGCAAACAGATCAAAACGCTGCGCTTGTGCGGTGGAACGATAAAGATCAAACAGGGCAGCGGCCCAGGTGTCAGCGCAAGACCGGTCACCGTCGGTTGCCCGGATTGCCTCCAGCAGGGTAGTCTCGGCACCGGCATCGTCACCGTTGGCAAACCGCAGCGCGGCCGCCTCCAACGTTGGGTCAGACCGCGTTTGCCCAATTTCAACCGATATCATTTTGGAAGCACAAAGGACGCTATTGCCAACCGGCGGCAACGCCTGCAAGGGCGCCTGGCTAGGTGGCTTGACGCAACCGGACGCGCCAGAGGCGTCGCTTGCGGCCGGCTTTTCGCTCACAGCAACGCCGCTAGCGGCCAAGGCCAGATCGGTTGGCAGCGTGGCAACAAAAGCCGTGGGTATGTCGGCATCAAAGGAGGGTTGCGCTGGCTGGGTGGCCGCTGCCGGCATCGGTCGCATCGACTCAGATGCAAGCCCCTGCTGGCGGTTTTTCCACCACTGCCGCGACATCTGGGCTTCGATTTCGTCGATTTTTTTAAGCGTACTGGCACGCTCCTCAAGCACTGAAAAACCGGAACTCTCAAGAAAAAATGCATCGCGCGCCATCTGATCGACGGCTTCGCCCGACATAGCCTGGCGCATCCTGCGCAATTGCGCAAATTCTCGTTTGCGCACCGAGTCGTTGTGCGCCTTGCGCTGTAGTACACGATTGATCGCCTGAGCGCTGTTCTCACCCGGCTGGGCGACCTCGACCTGGTCAAGGTCTGCGGTCGGTGCCACCGGGCTGCGCACAAAATTGGCGACCCTGGAGAAAAACCCAGGCGTGTGGTCTTTGCTTGCCATGACGCTTGCGCCCACCCCAGCTCAGCGCCGCGACTTAATCCCCAAACATTTTTTGTTTAAGTTCACGCCGCTGCTGCGCCTCTAGCGACAGTGTTGCCGTTGGCCGCGCCAGTAACCGCGCCACACCGATGGGCTCACCGGTTTCATCGCAGTAACCGTAATCACCGGCATCAATCCGGTTGATCGATTGCTCAATTTTCTTCAGCAGTTTTCTCTCACGGTCACGGGTACGCAGCTCGAGTGCGTGCTCTTCTTCGATGGTCGCACGGTCGGCCGGATCTGGAACCACCACCGTATCCTCGCGCAAATGCTCGGTGGTTTCGCCGGCATTGTTCAGGATAGCGTCTTTCAAATCCACCAATTTTTGGCGAAAGAAAGCGATTTGGGTGTCGTTCATGTACTCCAAATCGGGCATGGCAATCACTTCTTCGTCGGTCAGATCAGCGACCGACTTGTGCTTCCAGTTGTTGGCCAGCTTGGGGTCTTTCTTGACCGCTGCGGCGGTCGGAGAAGCGATTGGCTGCGGCGACGACATCTGGGTAAAGCTGGACTTTGCAGCGTTGGATGCAACCGATTGCGCCATCGACGGTACTGTCAACTGGGCCAGCCGCGACGACGGACGCCCGGAGCGTACCGGCACCCCCAGCGGGTTCACCGCTGCGATCGGAGCCGGCGCGACCACCGGCTTTGGTGCAGCAGGCGCCACCGGTTTTGGGGCAGGCACTTTCGCTTGAACAACTTTATCTTTGGGCACCGGTTCCGACTTCCTTTTGACAGCAGACGCGGCCGGCGGGGGCCGGGCCACAACTGGTTTGGGGGCGACAACCGGTTTTTTGGCCTGCGGCTTGGGCTGGGCCGCTGGTTTGACCGGTTTTTTGACTGTTACAGCCTTGACCACACTGGCCGGCTTGACCGCTTTAACGGGGCTGACGGCTTTGCCGCCTTTGGCAAGTTGGGTTGACTTGGCGGGCGTCTTGTTGGACGAACTGGATGCAGACTTCACAGTGGACCTCCTGGCGGGTTGCTCCGGTACGGGGAAAGCCGATGCGCGCGCTTTTGGCAACGCACCAGCAGTGGTGCCTGGCTTGCTGGCCAGCACCGTGACTTTTTCATTGGCGGGCGAGTGTAGCGGCTTAGCCGCCGGAAATCCCATCAATTGCAAAATCGAGGCAAACATGAACCATCCATTCTGGGGTTGCCAACAGTCTTAGACCAGGCTTTGCTCCATGCCCTGCAAAAAAATGTCTTGCGGCAGGTCAATACCGATAAACACCATTTTGCTGCTGGGTTTTTCGTGCTGGCCCCAAGCAGGGCCCAAATCGCTGCCCATCAGTTGGTGCACCCCCTGAAAAATCACCTTGCGCTCGGTCCCTTGCATATAAAGCACGCCCTTGTAACGCAGCATACGCGGGCCATAGACGTTGACCACAGCGCCCAGAAAGTCTTCCAGCTTGGCCGGATCAAACGGGCGGTCTGACCGGAACACAAAACTCTTCACATCGTCGTCGTGATGATGGTGACGCGCGTGGTCATGGTGCTGGCAAGTTTCTCCCGGCGCATGGTCATGACCGCAGTGGTCAGGGTCGTCGCCATGGTCATGACTGTGCTCTTCTTCTTTCAGAAAATCCGGGTCAATGTCGAGTTTGGTATTAAGGTTAAAGCCGCGCAGGTCAAACACCTCGCTCAAAGCAACCGCACCAAAGTGCACCGCCTTTTGCGGCGCCCGCGGGTTCATGTGCGTCAGGCGGCGCATCAAGTCAGCGGTCTCATCAGCCGACACCAAGTCGGTTTTGCTGATAAAGATCTGGTCGGCAAAACCCACCTGGCGGCGTGCTTCCTGGCGCGTGTCAAGCTGCTGGTGGGCGTGCTTGGCATCGACCAGCGTCAGGATCGAGTCGAGCAAATAACTCTCGGCGATCTCATCGTCCATGAAAAAAGTTTGTGCCACCGGTCCCGGGTCGGCCACACCGGTGGTTTCAATCACCACCCGGTCAAAGTCCAGCAGGCCTTTGCGCTTTTTGGCAGCCAGCAGTTGCAGCGCTTCGCGCAGGTCCTCGCGGATGGTGCAGCAAATGCAGCCATTGCTCATCTGGACGATTTGTTCCTGGGAGTCGGTCACCAGAATGTCGTTGTCGATATTTTCTTCGCCAAACTCATTTTCGATCACGGCAATTTTCTGGCCGTGCGCCTCCGACAACACACGCTTCAAAAGCGTGGTTTTGCCGGACCCGAGGAAGCCGGTGAGGATGGTGGCTGGAATGAGGCTCATGTTGCGGTCACTTGGAAAGGCAACGAGTGTAACGACGCCCGGCGCCAGTGTCCTTACGGGGCGGCCAGTGTCCTTACGGGGCGGCGCGACGCATCACAACCAGTCCCTTGAGGTACTCGCCCTCCGGAAAAACCAGTGTCATCGGGTGGTCTGGCGCGCCGCCCAAGCGTTCATGGATATAACCGTCCACCCCCGCGTCACAACCGGCGGAAGCCACAATTTTGTGAAACAGGTCGGCGCTGATGCCACCCGAGCAACTGTAAGTGAACAGCACGCCACCGGGGGCCAGCAGCTTGAACGCCAGCCGGTTGATGTCTTTGTAGGCGCGGGCGGCGCGTTCGGCGTGGGCGACGGTCGGGGCAAACTTGGGCGGATCCAGCACAATCGCATCAAAACTGCGCCCCTGCTCGATAAAGGTACGCAGCGAGGCGTTCACGTCAGCGTCCGTAAAAGTGGCACGCGCGCTGTCCAAGCCGTTGAGCGCCAAATTGGCGGCAGCTTTTTCCAGTGCCGGACCCGACGAGTCGATCGACGTGACATGACCCGCGCCGCCCATCAGCGCGGCCACGGTAAAGCCGCCGGTGTAGCAATAGCAATTGAGCACTTGGCCAAATGCCAAGCGCTGAGCGTAGTCAAAAAAACGTTTACGACTGTCGCGCTGGTCCAGGTAAAAACCGGTCTTGTGGCCTTCGGCGATGTTGACGTGCAGTTGCCAGCCGTGTTCCTGCAAGATCAGTTCAACCGGCCCCTGGCCGCGCAGCCAGCCTTTGGCCTCAGGTAAGCCCTCACGCGCCCGACTGCTGGCGTCAGAGCGCTCGTACAGCTTGGTCAAACCGGTGGCTTGCAGCAGCGCGTCGGCCAGCACAGCCTTCCAGCGCTCGGCACCGGCCGAGGTAAATTGCGCCACCAGCGTGTCACCGTACCGATCCACGATCAGACCAGGCAAGCTGTCGGACTCACCATGGACCAGGCGCATGGCATCGCTATTTATGTCAAATCTGGCTCTAGCCTTTACTGCGCTTGCGCAAGCAGCTACAAAAAAAGATTCATCAATACGCTGTTTCTGATCAAAACTCCAGACCCGGGCGCGGATTTTTGACGCCGGACTGAAGGCTGCCCAGGCCAGAAACTGGCCTTCGGCAGACTCAACGCGAACCGTCTCGCCCGCATCTGCGCCCCCACGCGCAATGGCCGAGTCAAAAATCCAGGGGTGATGGCGCAGCAGCGAGCGCTCTTTGCCGGCGCGCAGACGGATGGTTTTCATCATTTAACGTGAAAGAACAGGTTGTCATACCGGGCTACGACCCAGTATCCATGGCTCCGAACTGCATGGATTGCGAATCGAGTCCGCAATGACAGTCATCGCAATGACCGCCATCCTCTATGCTTCGGGACAACCTCAATGCGGTCAGTAGGTGATCGCCATGGCCGGCACATCGACGCGGATCATCGGCTTGCCCAGCGCCGCGCCAACAGCGGCAACAAAATCAGCCGACCAAACAGCATCGCCCAGCAGTTTGGACCCGGCGGCCTGTGTCACCACCAGAATTTTGTCGGCGGTCAGCACCTTGCCACTGGCACGCAGCGGCTCGCATTCGAGCTCGGTGAACTGCTTGTCCAGCCAGGCGCGTGCAGCAGCGTGTGCCAATGGTGCCGTCCCTGCGGGGATATTGAAGGTGAATTCAACGCCTTTGTCCAACACCACACTGATTTGCTTTTGCATAGGTCGCCCGTTGATAAAAATTGAAAAAGTGCGCTATTTTGACCCAGTTGACTTGAGGTGCGCGCGCGGATGCGCTGCATCATAAGTCTTGGCCAGATGGCCAAAGTCGAGCCGAGTATAAATTTGCGTGGTGCTGATATTGGCGTGACCCAGCAATTCTTGCACACCGCGCAGGTCGGCGCTGGACTGCAACACATGGCTGGCAAACGAATGGCGCAGCACATGCGGATGCACCGGGGCGGCCAGCCCGCTGGCCAGACTGCGCGCGCGCAAGCGCTTCCAGACCGACTGTGCCGACAACCGCTGGCCGCCTCGGCCGATAAACAGGGCCCCGGACAAGCCCGCAGTGTCACTCGCGTCAACTGCGTTCACCGGCAATTTTTGCGCCCGCACCAGCAGCCAGCGTTGCAGCGCCTGCACCGCCTGCGCACCCACCGGCACCACCCGGCGCTTGGCGCCCTTGCCTAGCACATGGGCTTCACCGGCGCTCAAATCAACCCAGCCGCGCGCTTGCCTGCTGGCCTGCAGGTCCAGCCCGGTCAACTCTGCCAGCCGCAGACCGCCGCCGTAGAACAACTCGACCAGCGCCTGGTCGCGCGCCTCCAGCCAAGGGTCGGCGCTGGCGCTTTGAAAGCTGGCCAGCCGCACCGCGTCATCGACACTCAACGCCTTGGGCAACGGCTTGGCCGCCTTGGGCGCACGCACACCGGCCAGCGGGTTGCTGGTGACCAGCCCTTGACGCCCCAACCAGACATAAAAGCCACGCCAGCCCGACAGGATCAATGCAATGCCGCGCGCGCTGCGGCCACCGCTGTGCATCTGTGCAACCCAGCGCCGCACGTGGGCCGGCTGCACCTGCAGCAAGTCAACGCCGGCTAACGTGGCACTCTGCGCCAGCTTTTGCAGGTCCAACGTATAAAGCGTCACGCTGCGTTCGGCCAGCCGCTTTTCAAAGCGCACATGATCCAGGTAGCGCGCAACCAGCGGGTCAGACATGAGCTCAACTCAACGCAACTGCGACAGCGCTGCGCTGGCCAGATCGGCGATGCGCGCCAGAAAGTCGGTGCCCATGGTGCTGTTAAAGCGCTGCGCGTCGGGCGAGGCCAGCACCAGCAATCCAAAGGCTGGCGTCAGCGCAACGCTGGCCTGCGCGCCAGACGACAAGGCGCGCAGCGGCAGGATCGCCAGCGACACGGCCGCCTGCGGCTCGGGCAGCCAGTTCAGCGCCTCCAGCCCGGTATTGACGCCGCAAAATGGCTCGGTCAGCGAAGTGGCAAACAGTTTGGCGTCGTCGCTGACACCATGTGCAAACTCGCAAGCCAGGTACGCTGGCGCCACGCCCCAGACTTTGATGCCGACCTGCGGCACCGAGAACTGGTCGGCCAGCTCGTCGGCGATGCGTTGTGGCAGATCGCGCGGGTCGGCGCTCAGCAACAAGGCGCGCGCCCACAGCAGCAGTTTGTCAGACAGCACCATGTTTTCATTGACATTGCGAATCATGTCCATGATGCGCTGCTCCAGCATGCGAATCTTCTCGCGCAGCATCAGCGCCTGGCGCTCTTGCAGACTGACCGTGCGCTGGCTGTGCGGGCTGGACAACTGCACTGTGGCCAGCAACTCGGCGTGCCGTTCAAAAAAGTCGGGCGTGTTGACCAGGTAGTTGGCAATATCGTCTTCGGTGATCGGGCTGCCGATCGGGCTGGAAACAGGGGTCATGGTCATCCCACAGTCAAAAGGTTAAGAAAAGAGCAAGTCGGCCGGATCATCGGGCAAATCAATCGCTCCGGCAAATACCGTGGTTGCCGGGCCGGTCATCAGCACCGGGCTGTTACCCCCAGCCCAGCCGATGCGCAGCACACCACCGTGCGTCTGCACATCCACCTGCGCGTCGAGCAACCCCAAGCGAATGCCGGCCACCACCGCAGCGCACGCCCCTGAGCCGCAGGCCAGCGTTTCGCCGGCACCGCGCTCATGGACGCGCAGGGCAATCTGCCCACGATTGATGACCTGCATGAAACCGGCATTGACACGCCTGGGGAAGAACGGATGGTGTTCGATCAACGGCCCTTGCTGCCGCACCGGGGCCGCGCTTGCGTCAGTCACCACCTGCACCGCGTGCGGGTTACCCAGCGCCACCACCGCTACTTCAATAATAGCTGTCAGCGCTTTGTCAACAAGGGTTATCGGCCATTTTTCCCATGAACCGCTGGGCATCGGCAAGGTCTTGATCGGGGCAAACGGAATGCGCGCCAAGTCAAACACCGGCGCCCCCATGTCCACCGTGACGCGTCCATCGGCCGCCAGCACCGGCTCGATCACGCCGCCCTTGGTTTGCACCCGGATCGCATCTTTGGTGGTCAGACCGGCATCATGCACGTAGCGGGCAAAGCAGCGCGCGCCGTTGCCACATTGCTCGACCTCAGCGCCGTCGGCGTTGTGGATCACATACTCAAAATCAATACCGGGGGCGGGCGACGGGCGCACCGTCAAAATCTGGTCAGCACCGACGCCAAAGTGGCGGTCGGCCAGAAAACGGTAGTGCGCGGTGGTCAGACCAAAGCGTGCTTGCGTCTCGTCCAGCACGACAAAATCGTTGCCGGCACCTTGCATTTTGGTGAAGGGAATGTGCATGGGAGGGATTATCTACGCGCCACAAGAGCGCCGCACCAGGCGACAAGCACCGTTGGAGTTGGCTCTGTTATGCACGGGCTGATAATTCGCCCATGCCCCGCACCACCCAACAACTGCACCCCGTCCGCGCGCCCGCGCCAACCCGCCTGGCCGCCACCGTGCTGCTGCTACGCGATGCCCCTGGCGGCCTGGAGGTGCTGATGACGCGCCGCTCGGCCAAGGCCAGCTTTGTGCCGGGCGCGTTTGTGTTCCCGGGCGGTGCCATCGACGCTGCCGATGGTTGCTGCTTTGACATTGCCCAGCGCCGCCCGACGCAAAGCGACGCCGCGCTGACCGAAGCCATTGCCGCCATCCGCGAAAGTTTTGAAGAGCTGGGCGTGCTGCTGGCCAAGCGTGTGGATGGCAGTTGGGCCACGCAGGCCGATATCGATGCGATCGACCGGCACGCCGCGTTTGCACCCCAATGCGCCGCGTGCGGCTTGCGCCTGGCTGCTGACCAGGTGCAGGTGCTGGCGCGCTGGGTGACCGACCGCGACCTGCCCAAGCGCTTTGACGTGCCGTTTTTGGTGGCGCAAATGCCCCCGGGTCAGACGCCGGTGGCCGATGAAACCGAGCAGTTTGAGCCGGTCTGGGTGCGCCCGTCGGATGCGCTGACGCGCCATCAGGCGGGCCGCTTCTTCATGATCTTTCCGACCATCCGCACGCTCGAGCGCCTGCAAACGTTTGCCACCGTGCAATCA
>JAQTSL010000166.1 GCA_028711355.1 Rhodoferax sp. | reverse complement strand
CACCAGCGTTTGCTGAAACTGGTGGTCGGCTGAGCGCATCTTGCCAGTCTGCCCATAAAAAGTGACGTTAGCCCTTTCCAGCTCTGTGCTGACAGCACCTGAATCTGTAGTTCCGGCAGCTTCAATCGCCTGCACCAGCGACTGCAACATCAACTGCATCCGCATATGCACGTAGTCGTCCTGCGGCTGCGGGAAACGCTGCCGAAACGCCTGGTAAAACACAGCACTTTGCGGCGTATCAACGTTGGGTAGCCAGTCGGCCACCGCCATCACTTTACCCAGACCGGCCTCACCGATGGCCGCTGGCGCGCCCAGCGCATTACCGTAAAAGGTATAAAAAGTGCCGTCAAAACCGACCTCACGCGCGGCCTTGACCAGCAGCGTCAGATCGTTGCCCCAGTTGCCGGTAATCACCGCCTGCGCGCCGCTGGCCTTGATCTTGGTGAGGTACGGCACAAAGTCTTTCACACGTCCGACCGGATGCAGTTCGTCGCCCACAATCTGCACGTCTGGCCGTTGCAGCGCCAGTTGACGCCGCGCCTCGCGCGCCACCGCCTGGCCAAAACTGTAGTCCTGCCCCAGCAGGTAAACACGCTTGAGTGCCGCGTCGCCCTGAATCACCGCCAGCAACGCGCTCATGCGCATATCGGCGTGCGCGTCAAACCGGAAGTGCCAAAAGCTGCATTTCTCGTTGGTCAAAATCGGATCAACCGCCGAGTAATTGAGAAACAGCACGCGGCGCGCCGGTTCGCGCTCGTTATGCTTGTTGATGGCGTCAATCAAGGTAGCAGCCACCGCCGAAGAATTGCCTTGCAGGATCACCCGGGCGCCCTGATCGATGGCAGCTTTGAGCACTGTCAGCGCCTCCTCGGACTGGCCCTTGCTGTCGTAGCGCTGTAGCAGCAGCGGACGACCTTGCGCCTGCCCCGCCAGCTTCACCCCACCGGCAGCGTTGACGCGCTCGGTGGCCCACAGCAGGTTGCGAAACACCGCCTCGCCGGTATTGGCAAACGGGCCGCTCAGGCCCTCGATCAGCGCCAACTTGATCGGCTCGGCCGCCGCCTGCGCCAGCGTTGTCAGCGCCAGCATCCAGGCCAGCAGCAGCCCCTTCAAAATTACTTGAACCAAATTTGACATCGAAAAAATTCACTTGAAAAGCGGACAAAAACAGCGGCTCTCAAGCGCAAACACCCGGAGCCAAAGCCAGACCGCAAGTGTAGCTGGCCGCAAATTTGCAATGTTATCGATAGCTTCTAGCGCTTACTGAATATAGTCTAAAGCCATTTTTTATCTGTAACTTTAAGCACCGATCGCATCCAGCGGCCAGCGCGGTTTGACGTCAAACGCATACACCATCTGCGCTTGCTGGCGACCCGCTTGCAGCCGCATCGCCGCGGCCATGGCGATCATGGCGCCGTTGTCGGTGCACAAATGCAGCTCGGGGTAATGCACCCGCACGGCGCGCCTGTTGCACTCTGCATTAAGCTGGCGGCGCAGTTCGCCATTGGCCCCCACGCCACCCGCGACGACCAAGCGTTTCAACCCCGTCTGCTTCAAAGCTGCTAAGGACTTTTTCACCAGCACTTCCACAATTGCCGCCTGGGTCGAAGCGGCCAGGTCGGCCAGCACCATCAGCGGCAGCGCGTGCGCTTGGATGTCATAAGCCACGGCACATTTTTTGGTCTGCACCATCACCGCGGTTTTGAGCCCGGCAAACGAAAAATCCAGGTCGCCACTGTGCAGCAGTGGCCTGGGCAACTTATAGGCTGTTGAGTCACCCATCTGCGCCAGTTGCCCCAGCGCCGCACCGCCGGGGTACGGCAGGCCCAGCATCTTGGCTGATTTGTCAAACGCTTCACCTGCCGCGTCATCAATGGTTTCACCCAACATCTGGTAGCGCCCTACCCCATCGACCCGCATCAATTGCGTGTGCCCACCCGACACCAGCAGCGCCACAAACGGAAATTCTGGTGGATCAGCACTTAAAAACGGCGACAACAAATGGCCTTCAAGGTGGTGCACCCCCAGCACCGGCTTGCCAAGCGCCGCACCCAGCGCACACGCCACACCGGCCCCCACCAATAGCGCACCGGCCAACCCAGGGCCACGGGTAAATGCCACCACATCGACCTCGGCCAGCGCCCGGCCAGATTCCCCCAGCACCTGCTGTGTCAACGGCAACACCCGCCGGATATGGTCGCGGCTGGCCAGCTCAGGCACCACACCGCCGTAGGCTTGGTGCATCTGAATCTGGCTGTACAGCGCGTGCGCCAGTAGCTCGGGTAAGCCATGGCTGGCAAAACGCACCAACGCCACCCCGGTCTC
Source organism: Rhodoferax sp. (assembly GCA_028711355.1). Taxonomy (GTDB): domain Bacteria; phylum Pseudomonadota; class Gammaproteobacteria; order Burkholderiales; family Burkholderiaceae_C; genus Rhodoferax. The sequence goes on along the minus strand of JAQTSL010000166.1, from coordinate 5,503 downwards.
GTCACACGACGATTCAATTCCCAACACACACAGCGCTTTAGTCATAGCGTGCAAGTTTAGGGGAAGCGCAAAACGTGTTCCCAAGGGTCACGGCACACCAGCAGTCGCGCCCGGGGCGTACCGAAGCCGCGCACCACGTGGCCCGTGACCTTGCAGAAACGTCATGATCGCCTCGCGCAGCGCATCGCTATCTCGCACCACCAATCTTTTAATCGCAAGATTTACAGGCATAGGCTTGGTTACGTCAGGCCGGAATGGTTTGGCGTCGTTTGTATTCTATTATAGACAAATATTTAAGTTATTGTCTATAATAGCAAAATGCCTCGCCAACCACCGACCATCTTCCCGCAGGAACAAAGGCTGCTCTCTGACCTTGGAGAGCGCTTCAAGCTGGCCCGGCTGCGCCGCAAACTCAGCAACGCGGTCGTGGCGCAGCGCGCTGGCATCTCGCGCACATCCTTGTACAAGGTGGAGGCTGGCCACCCGGGGGCAACGCTGGGCAGCTACTTTCGGGTGCTGGCTGTTCTGGGCCTGGAGGGTGACCTCAACACGCTGGCTGCCGACGACAAGGTCGGGCGCAAGCTACAGGACCTGGCCTTAAGCCCAGCCCCGATAGCGCCACGGCGGCGCAGGTCGACCTCAAAAGCCAGCAATGAACCCTCAAAGTAACGTTCTGGAGGTTTGGCTCGACTGTGACCTCGGCCCCGTGTGCCAAGTGGGCACGCTGGCGCACGACCGTGGGCAAGTTCGCTTTCACTACGACCGACACTGGCTTGGGCAAGCGCGTTCCTTCGCACTCGACCCCGACCTCTCGCTCGACGATCACCCTTTTTTTCCGAAGCCTGAACGGGGCAACTTCGGCATCTTCCTGGACTCAGCGCCAGACCGGTGGGGGCAAACACTGATGAAACGCCGTGAAGCGCTGCAAGCCAAAGACCAACAGCACACCCCGCGCACGCTGTACGCGTGGGACTTCCTCACGGGCGTTCAAGACTTCACACGCCAGGGCGCGCTGCGCTTTCGCCTGGCCGGCACGACTGAGTTTTTGGGGAACGAGAAAATGGCCGCGCCCCCTGTCACCACACTGCGGGAGCTGGAGGCCGTTGCCTATCACCTCAGTAGCCGCCGAATGGACGACTTGGACGCGCTGCGCCAATGGCTGGCTGTGCTGGTTGCACCTGGTGCATCGCTTGGGGGTGCGCGGCCAAAGGCCAATTTTACCGAGGCCGATGGCTCGCTTTGGATTGGCAAGTTCCCCGCACACGACGATGACCGAGACGTGGGCGCTTGGGAATACGTGCTGCACGGTTTGGCGACCCAAGCAGGCATCGACGTTCCAGCGGCCAAGCTGGTCCGGCTGAACAACGATTTTTGCACCTTCTGTGTTCAGCGCTTTGACCGCGTCAAGGGTGCGCGACGCTGCTATGCCTCTGCCATGACTCTGCTGCGCAAGGAACACAGCGAAGGATGCAGTTATCTTGAGCTGGCGCAGTTTCTGCGCTCAAAGGGCGATGGCGCCCATGCGGGAGAGGACCTGGCGCAATTGTTCCGCCGCGTGGCCTTCAACGTCGCCGTTGGCAACCGGGACGACCACCTGCGCAACCACGGGTTCGTGCTCGGCGCGAATGGCTGGCAGCTTGCACCGGCGTTCGATGTCAATCCGACTATCGACAAGACCGAACATGTGTTGAACCTCGACGATGCAGACAACCGCCCCAGCCTGCAGACGGTTCTGCGCACCGCACCGTTTTATGGTCTGTCTGCCGACCGAGCCCGGCAGGTCGTCGATGAGGTGGCATCCGCAGTCGATGGCTGGCGCGACGCCGCCAAGCGGGTTGGCCTAGCCGCCGGTGACATCGAATTGACCGCTGCTGCATTCTCCGCACATTCCGACTATCGCAAGCAGCGGCAAAGTTAGGGCTTGTTCATGAATACCAAACCTTGCCAGCCGAGGATTTTCGCGATGTCAGCCAATTCGTGGCAAGTTGATTAGTCAAACCTGACGAACTGGATCACGCCCTTGACTATCGGTTAAAGGCTGCAAAGCCGAACTACAACTCGCTCCATGGCTGACATATCGCCGTCAGCTGGCCAAACTGCGGCCGCATGGCGGCCCTCCCCTCACGCCAACCATCACACCGGCTCGCGGTACTGGTCTTCCAGCAGCTTGGCTTGCGCCGCGGCCAGTCGCGCAATCGGCACGCGTGGGCCCGAGCACGACACGTAGTTGAGCTTGATGTAGTGACAAAAGCGGATCGAGCCCGGGTGTCCGCCGTGTTCGCCGCAGATGCCTACCTTCAGGTCCGGATTGGTCTCGCGGCCATTCTTGACGGCCATTTTCATCAGTTGCCCCACGCCCTTGATGTCGAGCACTTCAAACGGGTTGTCCTCCAGAATGCCGGTTTCGTTGTAGAACGGCAAGAATTTGTTTTCGGCGTCTTCGCGGCTGAACGAGAACGTGGCCTGGCTCAAGTCGTTGGTGCCAAACGAGAAAAACTCAGCGGTCTCGGCCATGCGCCCAGATCTCATGCAAGCGCGCACCACTTCGAGCATCGAGCCAAACTTGAACTGCACATCAATGCCGTGGGTGGCCCGCACCTCTTGGCGAATGCGCTGCACGTAGCTGTGAATGCGTTTGAGCTCTTCGACCGTGGCCACCTGCGGCACCATGATTTCGGGGTAAATCTCAATGCCTTGTTTGCCGCACCAAGCCGCAGCTTCCAGAATCGCGCGGATTTGCATGCAATAAATTTCAGGGTAAGTGATGCCCAGACGCACGCCGCGATGCCCCAGCATCGGGTTCACTTCAGCCAGCGCCCGCACCTTGCGCAGGATTTTTTCTTTTTTGGCGATGACTTCTTCTTCCATGTGCGAGCGCTTGAACGTGTTCAGCGCTTCCATCAACGGGGTCAGGCCATCGGTGTATTGCTGGTACAGCTTGGGGTTGAGCAGCTTGAGCGTTTCGGGCAAATCTTCCAGCGCCTTGATGGTGTCGCGCAACTGGTGCAGGTGCGAGATTTCAACTTCCAGTTGCCCCGCAGTGGGCAAAAACTCATGCATCGGCGGGTCCAGCAGCCGCACTGTCACCGGTAAGCCTTTCATGGCCTTGAAGATACCTTTGAAATCCGCACGCTGAATCGGCAGCAGCCGGTCCAGCGCCGACTGGCGCTCTTCCGGCGTTTCGGCCAGAATCATTTCCTGCACGATCGGCAGCCGGTCGGTGGCGTTGAACATCCGCTCGGTGCGGCACAAGCCAATACCCATGGCACCAAATTCGCGCGCCCGCGCCGCATCGGTGGGCGTATCGGCGTTGCCCATCACCTTAAGCACCGCCACCTCGTCGGCCCAGGCCAGCAAGGTGTTCATTTCCTCAGAAAACTCCGCCTCGACCGTGGGCACCTCACCGGCATAAACCCGGCCGGTGCCGCCGTCAATGGTGATGATGTCACCTTCTTTCAGCACCGTGTCGCCAACCCGGGCGCTACGCAACTGGTCGTTGATGACAATGGCTTCACAGCCCGACACGCAAGGCTTGCCCATGCCGCGCGCCACCACGGCCGCGTGCGAGGTCTTGCCGCCGCGGCTGGTCAAAATACCCTGCGCCTGGAAAAAGCCGTGAATGTCTTCGGGCTTGGTTTCTTCACGTACCAAAATGATTTTTTCGCCGGTGCGCCCGCGTGTCTCGGCCGTGTCGGCATCAAACACAATCTTGCCCGAGGCCGCGCCAGGTGACGCTGCCAAGCCTTGCGCCAGGGATTTGCCATGAAAGTTCGGGGCCAGTTGCGGCACCAGCAGTTGCTCCAGCACGGCCGGTTCGGTCCGAAGGAGCGCACGCTCTTTGGTGATCAACCCCTCGTGAAACATCTCGACCGAGGTGCGCACCATGCCGCGCGCGTTCATCTTGCCGTTGCGCGTTTGCAGGCAATACAAAATGCCTTTTTCGATGGTGAACTCAAAGTCTTGCACCTCGTGGTAGTGCGACTCCAGCCGCTGGCGCAGCGTGATGAGCTGGCGGTAAATTTCGGGCATTTCGTGTTCCATCTCGGCAATCGCCTTGGGCGTGCGGATGCCGGCCACCACGTCTTCGCCCTGGGCGTTGACCAAATATTCGCCAAAAATCAGGTTTTCACCGGTGCCGGGGTTGCGGGTAAAACCGACCCCCGTGCCCGAGTCATTGCCCATGTTGCCAAACACCATGGTGCAAACGCTCACTGCCGTGCCATTGGCCTGCGCCTTGGTGATGCGAAACTGGCGGCGATAGTCCACCGCACGTTTGCCCATCCACGAGCGAAACACCGCGCCCACGGCAATTTCAAGCTGCACAAACGGGTCTTGCGGGAACGGCTGGCCGCTTTGGCGCTGCACGATGGCCAAAAACTCGTCGGCCAATTCCTTCAGGTGCTCGGTGTTCAGGTCCACATCCTGCGGCGCACCGTATTTGCGCTTGATCGCCGCCATGGATTGGTCAAAATGTTCGTCGCTGATACCCAGCGCAATCTTGCCAAAGAGCTGAATGAAGCGGCGGTACGCGTCATAGGCAAAGCGCGCATTGCCGGTTTGAGCAATCAGACCTTTGAGCGAGACCTCGTTGAGGCCCAGGTTCAAAATCGTGTCCATCATGCCCGGCATGGACATCGCCGCGCCGGAGCGCACCGACACCAGCAACGGGTGATTGCCGTCGCCAAAGCCTTTGCCGGTTTTGGCCTCCAGTGCGGCCATGTGGGTACGGATTTCAGCCATCAAGCCGTCGGGCAACTGGTTTTTTTCCAGGTAGGCGTTGCAGGCCTCGGTGGTGGCGGTAAAGCCGGGCGGCACGTTCAAGCCAATTTGCGTCATCTCGCACAAATTGGCCCCCTTGCCGCCTAGCAGCATCTTGTTTTTGCCATCGCCTTCTTCGAATGCATAGACGTACTTTTTGCTGTCGGACATGATGTTTCCTTTTGAAAGTGTGAATCGGATGCGTGTGAATTGTTGCTTGGGCGAATTATGCTGCGCGCTGGGGCTGCTGGGGCGAATTATGCGGCGCGCTGGGGCTGCTGGATTTGATGCAGCTTCAGACATGATGACTGCGTTTTAACGTGAAAGAAGTGTTCTCAGGCACTGGGCAGGCTGCAAACATTTATAGAGAATAGACTTTTAACGCTTGCTGAGTATGCGTAAGCAGCTATTTTTATAGCAGCACATCACAATAACCCCAGCACGGCAACAGCCGGTTCTGGTCAACGACAATCCGGCGCTTACCGGCTTTGCCTGCCCTTGCCCAACCTCCAAAGTTCACCATGTCGTTATCCGATCCTTGCGCCACCGCCTTCACCTCTGTGTCAAAACACCTGCGCGGGCCTCAGGGCTGGGCGGCTTTGAGCTTGACTGCCCTGTTGGTCGCCTGTGGTCAAAGCGCACCTCCAGCGGCCGGGCCCGGTGGCCCGGGCGGCATGCCGCCCCCGGCCGAGGTCGGTGTGGTGACGGTGACAATGGGCGATGTCGGTTTGCTGACCGAGTTACC
>JAQTSL010000165.1 GCA_028711355.1 Rhodoferax sp. | reverse complement strand
AGCCTTGAACGCACTGCCGCCGCCCACTGCGCCAGCGGCCGAACCGGCCAGCCCGGCCACCAACGAGATGTTGTCGTTCGACCTTGATTCGCTGTCGCTGGACTTGACCGATGACCGTACCGACGCCCTCAACGACCTCCTGGACCCATCCATGGATCCGCTGGAAACCAAGCTGGCGCTGGCTGATGAGTTCCGTGCCATCGGCGATAACGATGGCGCCCGTGCCCTGATCGAAGAAGTCATTGCCGAGGCCAGCGGTGACCTCCAGGTCAAGGCGCAGCAGGCGCTGGACAAGCTTTAATTACCGTGCGGGTCGCGCTGGGCGTCAGCTACAACGGGCGGCGTTACCACGGTTGGCAAAGCCAGCCGTCAGGCCAGACGGTGCAGGACACGCTGGAGCAAGCGCTGTCGCAGTTTTCTAACCAGCGCGTGGGCACCCTGTGCGCAGGCCGCACCGACAGCGGCGTACACGCGCTAATGCAAGTGGTTCACTTTGACAGTCCTGCCAACCGCACCGAACAGGCCTGGGTGCGCGGTCCCAACGCCTTGTTGCCACGCGACGTTGCGGTGCAATGGGCACGCATCGTGCCGTCGGCGTTTCATTGCCGCGCCAGCGCGCTGACGCGCCGCTATGTATATGTGTTGCTGCAATCTCCCGTGCGCCCCAGCCTGGACGACGGCCGCGTCGGCTGGGTCTTTACGCCGCTCGATCAGGCCGGTATGCAGCAAGCGGCGCAATACCTGCTGGGTCAGCACGACTTCACCTCGTTTCGCGCCAGCGCGTGCCAGGCGCTGTCGCCGATCAAGCAGCTCGTACGCATCGACATCAGCCGCCGCGGCGCCTATTGGCGCTTTGAATTTGAGGCCAACGCCTTCTTGCACCACATGATCCGCAACATCATGGGCTGCCTGCTGATGGTGGGCGATGGCCGCCACCCGCCAGATTGGGTTGCGCAGGTGCTGGCCGCGCGCGACCGTGACGCCGCTGCGCCGACGTTTTCGCCACATGGCCTGTATTTCGTGGGTCCGCGCTACGGTGCGCAGTGGGGCCTGCCCGAGCATCCCGTGCTGCTTGACGGCCTGCCTGGAGCCAGCGCATGACCCTGCCTTTCCCCCCCGCCCCCGCCAACGGCGTCGCTAATCCGGCGCCCCACCACCGCACCCGCGTCAAACTGTGCGGCTTCACGCGCGAGCAAGACATCGATGCCGCTGTGGCCGCCGGTGCCGACGCCATCGGTTTCGTGCTGTACGACCAAAGCGCGCGCTTTGTGACGCCCGAACGCGCTGCCGAGCTGGCGCGCCGCTTGCCACCGTTTGTTACACCGGTGCTGCTGTTTGTCAACCAGGAGACTATAAAAATCAGAGCTGCTCTGGCAATGATTCCGGGCGCTATGGCCCAATTTCATGGGGATGAATCGCCCGCCGACTGCGTGGCGGCCTGCGCACCGCTTCAGCGCTGTTACATGAAAGCCGCGCGCATTCCCCCCGGCGCAGCGGGCCAGCGCTTTGATCTCTTAAAATTCGCGCAAGATTTTTCTCAAGCCCAAGCCATTTTGCTCGACACCCAGGTTGCTGGGTACGGCGGTGGCGGGCAAACCTTCAATTGGTCACTGCTACCACCAAACGTCAACGCTCACCTCGTCTTGAGTGGTGGGCTCGAACCTGCCAACGTGATCGACGGCATCAGGCAACTGCGCCCGCGTGCTAAGTCGCTGGCGGTGGACGTCAGTTCCGGCATCGAACGGCCCGGGCGCAAAGGCATCAAAGACGCCGCGCGAATGCGTGCTTTCATCGACGCGGTGCGCCAGGCAGATCAAAACTTGTAAACAAAATAGGCCTCTAGCGCTTACGCAGAAAGCGTAAGCTGCTATTTAATAAATACCATTATGTTCAACTACCAACTCCCCGACGCGCGTGGCCACTTTGGCCGCTACGGTGGTAACTTTGTCTCTGAAACGCTCAGCCACGCCATCAACGAACTCAAAGACGCGTACGCCAAGTACCAGCATGACCCGGCCTTTGTCGCCGAGTTTGACTATGAGCTGGCGCACTTTGTCGGCCGGCCCAGCCCGGTCTATCACGCCGCGCGCACCAGCCGCGAGCTCGGTGGCGCGCAAATCTTTTTGAAGCGCGAAGACCTCAACCACACCGGCGCGCACAAAATCAACAACACCATCGGCCAGGCAATGCTGGCGCGGCGCATGGGCAAGCCGCGCATCATTGCCGAAACCGGCGCCGGTCAGCACGGTGTGGCCACTGCCACCATCTGCGCGCGCTACGGGCTGCAATGCGTGGTCTATATGGGCAGTGAAGACGTCAAGCGGCAAAGCCCCAACGTCTATCGCATGAAGCTGCTGGGTGCCACCGTGGTGCCGGTCGAGTCTGGCAGCAAAACCCTCAAAGACGCACTCAACGAGGCGCTGCGCGACTGGGTCGCCAACGTGGATAACACCTTTTACATCATCGGCACGGTGGCCGGCCCGCACCCTTACCCGATGATGGTGCGCGACTTTCAAAGCGTGATCGGCAAAGAATGCCTGGTGCAGATGCCTGAGATGCTGCAAGCCTGCGGCTGTAGCTCAGGCCAGCCCGATGTGGTGGTGGCCTGTGTCGGCGGTGGCTCTAACGCCATGGGCATTTTCTATCCCTACATTGCGCACGAGGCGACACGCCTGGTCGGCGTTGAAGCCGCCGGGCTAGGGCTGGACAGCGACAAACACTCGGCCAGCATCCAGCGCGGCAGCCCCGGCGTGCTGCACGGCAACCGCACTTACGTGCTGCAGGACGACCATGGCCAGATCACTGAAACGCACAGCATCAGCGCCGGGCTGGACTACCCCGGCGTCGGCCCCGAGCACGCCTACCTGCACGACATCGGCCGCGCCCAGTACGTCGGCGTCACCGACGCACAGGCGCTGGCGGCGTTTCACCACCTGTGCCGTGTCGAAGGCATCATCCCGGCGCTGGAATCCAGCCACGCCATGGCCTACGCCATGCAGTTGGCGCCCACGCTGCGCCCCGACCAAAGCATTTTGGTCAACCTCTCTGGCCGTGGCGACAAAGACATCGGCACCGTGGCCGACCTGAGCCACGCCGACTTCTTTTGCCGCCCCAGTTGTCACGGTCAGGCGGTTAAAGGTTCAGAACAAAATGTGCCTCTAGCGCAGGTGCAGCAAGCGCCAGCAGCTACTACAACAGGAGCATCCGCATGAGCCGCATCGGCACCACTTTTGCGCGTCTGGGCGCGCACGGCGGCAAAGCGCTGATCCCGTTTGTCACCGCCGGTTTCCCGTACCCGGACGTCACGCCCGAGCTGATGCACGCGCTGGTAGCGGGTGGCGCCGACGTGATCGAGCTGGGTGTGCCGTTTTCCGACCCCAGCGCCGACGGAGCGGTGATCCAGAAGGCCGGTGACCGCGCGCTGGCGGCAGGCATCGGCATGACGCAGGTGCTGGCCATGGTGCAAGCGTTCCGCCTGCAAGACCACACCACACCGGTGGTTCTGATGGGCTACGCCAACCCGCTCGAACGTTACGACCAAATCCATGCCAGCCCAGCCGAAAGTGCTGCGGTACGAGTGCTGACTGCGCAGGCGAATTCCCTCAGTCCTCAGTCCTCAGTCCTCGGTCGTCAGTCCTCCTCGCCTTTCGTCCGTGACGCCGCCGCCGCCGGGGTCGATGGTGTGCTGGTGGTGGATTACCCGCCCGAAGAGTGCGAAGACTTTGCCGCTGAGCTCAAGCGCCACGGGCTGGACCTGATCTTTTTGCTGGCCCCGACCAGCACCGAGGCGCGCATGGCGCAGGTCGGCCGCCTGGCCAGCGGCTACGTCTATTACGTCTCGCTCAAGGGCGTCACTGGCGCGGGCACGCTCGATACCGCTGCGGTGGCGCAGATGCTGCCGCGCATCCGCGCCCACGTGCACTGCCCGGTAGGGGTCGGTTTTGGCATCCGCGACGGCACCACGGCACGCGCCATCGGCGCGGTGGCCGACGCCGTGGTGATCGGCAGCCGCCTGATCCAGTTGATCGAGGCCCTACCGCGCGACCAGGTGGCCGCCACCGCCCAGGCTTTTATGCGCCAGATTCGCACCGCGCTCGATTCATAATTCGGCTCCTACTGCCGGACCAAAAGGAAAACACATGAGTTGGCTCGAAAAACTGCTACCGCCCAAAATCCAGCACACCGACCCCAAAGACCGCCGCGCCGTGCCCGAGGGCCTGTGGGTCAAGTGTCCGGCCTGCGATACGGTGCTTTACAAAACCGACCTGGAGCAAAACCAGAACGTCTGCACAACCTGTAACCACCACCACCGCATCGGTGCGCGCGCCCGGCTCAACATCTTTATGGACAATGAAGGGCGCTATGAAATCGGCCAAGAAGTGTTGCCGGTCGATGCGCTCAAATTCAAGGACAGCCGCAAGTACCCGGAACGCCTGAAGGAGGCGATGGACAGCACCGGCGAGACCGACGCGCTGGTCGTGCTGGGTGGCTCGGTCATGGGTATCGCTCTGGTGGCTGCGTGTTTTGAGTTTGAGTTCATGGGCGGCAGCATGGGCAGCGTGGTGGGCGAGCGTTTTTCGCGCGCGGTACAAAGCGCGATCGACCAAAAAGTGCCGTTTGTCTGCTTCACCGCCACCGGCGGCGCGCGTATGCAAGAAGGTTTGCTCAGCCTGATGCAGATGGCCAAAACCAATGCGTCGCTGACCCACCTGGCCAAAAAAGGCCTGCCCTTTGTCAGCGTGCTAACCGACCCGACCATGGGCGGCGTGTCGGCTGGCTTTGCCTTCCTTGGCGACGTGGTGATTGCCGAGCCCAAGGCGCTGATCGGTTTTGCCGGCCCGCGCGTGATCGAATCCACCGTGCGCGTGACACTGCCCGAAGGTTTTCAGCGCGCTGAGTTTTTGCAAACCAAAGGCGCCGTCGATCTGATCTGCGACCGCCGCGAGCTGCGCAAAACCATCGCCAACACGCTGGCGATGCTGACGCGCCAGAGCGCGGATGCGGTGGGCTGACAGCTAAGGGATGCCGTTCCAAAAGGTTCAAACGGGGGCGATTCAGAGTGGCGTGCACGCAAGTCGTCCTGGTGCCAGCAGATTTGATAATCAGATCACCCCAAATGCTGGCCCACAATGCCGGCCAGTTCAAACATGCTGACCTGCGGTTTGCCAAACACCGCCAGCAGTTTGGCATCGGCATTGATGGCGCGTTTGTTGGTGGCATCTTGCAGATTGTTGGCCTTGATGTAGTCCCACAGTTGTTTGATCACCTGAGCGCGAGCGACCGGCGCGGAGCCAATCACGGCGGCCAAAGCGGCGCTGGGGGTGGCGCCGGCGCTGCCGGCGGCAGGCGCTTTGCGCGCCGTTTTGGTTGCCATTTTTTTGACCGCCGGCCTTGCTGTAGCCTTCGCCGGCTTTAAGGCTTTTTTGACTGTAGCACTCGTTACACCAGCGCTAGCAGCTCCTGTTTTTGATAGCACGGCGGGCTTGGTCAACGGTGCAGCGGAGGTTTTGCGTGGCGGGAACTTGCTCGGGGCAAACTCAAAGCTGACCTTGCCTGCGGTGCCGTCCCAAGCCAGCATCGCCTTGAAGCCGCGCCGGGTGCGCATACTGACAAACTTGTCCAGCAAATCGGTTTTGCCGGTCGCCAGCAGCTTGACGATCTGCGCGCGCTCGATCGGTTGCTGCAAAATGATCTGGCCAGTCTTGAAATCGCAACTGGGTGTGGCTTGCGCATCGGTGGGGACCGACTTTTCGCACACGTAGTTTTTGCCGTGTTCAAACACCCGCGCGCCGCACTTGGGGCAAGCTCCGAGCGATTCCTGCGCTAAAAAGTCGATCAGTTCGCCGCTTTCTTCACCCTTTTTGTCATCACCAAAGTCAAATTCAAGTTTGTAGTTTTTGGTCTCGTCGTCAAACTTGATGACCATCTCGGCGCTGAACGGCCAGCCCGCCTTGGAGCGAAAACCGTCCAGTGGCCCGATCTGTTTGTCGCGCAAAAACTGCTCTACCTCGACCAACTCAAAGGTGCGCCCGGCCGGCGTTTTGCCAAACGAGAAGCCGCAGCCGTCGCTCTTGCCGTCGGCACCGGTGCAGGCGTAGCGGCGGTAGTTTTCTTTCACCACGCCACCACAGTTGGGACACGGCGTGTGCAACGTGGCGTAGTTGCCGGGCACCGTGTCATGGCTGTATTCCTTGGCCTTTTTGACCATGCGCTCGGTCATCGCAGCAATCTCGGCCATAAAGGCGGCGCGGCTGAGCTTGCCGTGCTCCATCTGGTTGAGCTTGTATTCCCATTCGCCGGTCAGGTCGGCCCGCGACAGCTCTTGCACGTCCAGCCCGCGCAGCAGCGTCATCAACTGAAACGCCTTGGCGGTGGGAATCAGCTCGCGGCCTTCGCGCAGCATGTATTTTTCGGCCAGCAGGCCTTCGATGATGCTGGCGCGGGTAGCGGGTGTGCCCAGGCCTTTTTCTTGCATGGCTTGACGCAGCTCGTCGTCTTCCACCGTTTTGCCGGCCCCTTCCATGGCACCCAGGAGTGTGGCTTCAGAGTAACGTGCCGGTGGCCGGGTTTTTAGGCCACGGGCATCGACCTCCAGGGCTTGCGGCTGTTCACCCGGCTGCACTGCCACCAGGTTTTGCCCCTTGTCGCCGTCTTTGGCATCCGCTACCTCATCAGCCGCTTCCTTGCCGTAAATGGCCAGCCAGCCGGGTTTGACCAGCACTTTTCCTTCAGTCTTGAAGTGGTAACCTGATGACCAATTTTCCGACGGGCCGCCCCTGGAAAAATTAGCCCCATCAGGGGTCAGCGAAGACATCGCAGTCCCGCGCGTGGGGGCTACACATGTAATACGCGTCGTCACCTGGTATTCAGCGCTGGGGAAAAACACCGCCATGAAGCGGCGCACCACCAAATCATAGATTTTTTGCTCTGCTTCGGATAGCCCGCTAGGCGCTTGCAGCGTGGGGATGATGGCAAAGTGGTCGCTGATCTTGCTATTGTCAAAAATGCGCTTCGATGGGCGGATGTAATGGTTGTTCAAGGCGGTCAGCGCGTGCGGGGCCAGGTGGCGCAGGCCACTGCCGGCCAGCATCTCAAAGGTTTGCTTGACCACCGGCACGTAGTCTTCGGGCAGCGCACGCGCGTCGGTACGCGGGTACGTCAGCGCCTTGTGGCGCTCATACAAGCTTTGCGCCAGCGACAGCGTGACTTTGGCCGAAAAGCCAAACTTGCTGTTGGCCTCGCGCTGCAAACTGGTCAAATCGAACAGCGCAGGTGACGCTTGCGAGGTGGGCTTGATCTCTTCGGTCACGGTGGCGCTTTTGCCGCGTACCGCGTCGGCAATCGCCTGCGCAGCTCGGACGTTCCAGAGCCGGTCGGCCTTATTCTCGGCATCTTGCGCATCTTTTTTAAACGCCGGGTCGAACCACTTGGCCGGGTAGTTGCCGGCCTGCGTGGCAAAGGTAGCGTGAATTTCCCAGTAGTCGCGGCTGACAAAAGCGCGAATTTGTTCTTCGCGCTCGACCACCACGCTCAAAGTGGGCGTCTGCACCCGTCCGACGGTGGTCAAAAAGAAGCCACCGTCGCGCGAGTTGAACGCGGTCATGGCGCGCGTGCCGTTGATACCCACCAGCCAGTCAGCCTCGGAGCGGCAGCGCGCGGCGTCGGCCAGCGGCTGCATCTGCGCGTCGCTGCGCAGGTGGTCAAAGCCGTCGCGAATGGCCTGCGGTGTCATGCTTTGCAGCCACAGGCGCTGCACCGGTTTACCCAACGGTTTGACCCCGCCCGCGTATTGCTCGATCAGACGAAAGATCAGTTCCCCCTCACGCCCGGCGTCACACGCGTTGATCAGTTGACCTACGTCTTTGCGCTTGGCCAGTTT
>JAQTSL010000164.1 GCA_028711355.1 Rhodoferax sp. | reverse complement strand
CGAATGTGGATGCGCTGATGACCACTGACCCGGCCGGCATCATTGCAAGGCGTCTTTGCGGCGGCGCGCGACATTACCGAGCGTAAAAAGCTGGACCAGGTGCTGCAAGAAAACAACGTCGAGCTGGAAAACGCCAAGATGAGGTGCCAATCATGACCGAAGCGGTCATCGCAATACCCGCTGATGAAGTTGCGCATGCCAGCGAACCAGGTGGCTTAAAGTTGTGCAATGTGGCTAAAAATGTGCTGTATGGTTTAGCTAATATCAGGACAAGTCAATGCATACCTACACCTCAATCTTGTAGCCCTGCTCGTTAAAAATGCGCAGGCAGGCATCCACCACCTCTGCGTCGTAGGCGATGCCTCGGCGCGTCGTGATTTCATTCAAAGCAGCGTTGATGCCCATCGCTGGCCGATAAGGCCGGTGCGAGGCCATGGCTTCCACCACATCGGCCACCATCAAAATTTTGGCTTCCAACAAGATGGCGTCAGCCGTCAGGCCCAGAGGATAGCCCGAGCCGTCGAGGCGCTCATGGTGCTGCAAAATAATTTGCGCAATCGGCCACGGAAAGTTGACGTCTTTCAGAATATTGAAACCGACTTGGGCGTGTTCCTTGATCAGGTTGAATTCATTGGCGCTCAAACGCCCGGGTTTGGAGAGGATTTCGGCCGGGCAGGCGATCTTGCCCAGGTCATGAATGGTGCCCGCCAGATGCAGGCCGTGGATGCGTTCTTTGGACAACCCCAATTCAGTGGCAATACGCACGCAGATAGCGGCCACCCGCCGCTGGTGCCCCCCGGTATAAGAATCGCGCAGATCAACGGCGCTGGCCACCACCTGAATGGTTTTCTCAAGACTAAGGCGCAGGTCTTCCTGGTATTTCAACTTGGCCTGAGCTGTGAGGATGGTGGTCAGACCAAACGCCAGGTCGCAGGCAAATTCTTTCAATAATTGGCGCTCAGGCTCTGACCAGTTGGTGCGCATAGCGCCGTACAGGGTCAAACAGGCCATGACCCCACCCACCGGTTGTAAGGGCAAGGCAATGCATGAATTGAAATCGTGTTTCAAGGCCTTGGTACGCCAAGGCGCCATGCTGGGGTCGGTGGCGATATCGTCTGAAAATTGGACTTGCCCGGTGCGTAGCGCGCGGCCGGTGGGGCCATTGCCAGTCTCGGTGTCGGCCCAGGATATTTCGACACTGTCCAGATACCCATCGTCATGGCCATAGCGTGCGACCGGGTGAACACGCTGTTCTGGCGCGCTGTCGGTCAAGCCGACCCAGGCCATCAGGTAGTTGCCGGTCTCTACCGCGATGCGGCAATATTCGGTGCGCAAGGCATTCTCGTTGGAGGCACCCAGTAGCGCGTTGTTGCTTTCGCTGAGTACTTTGAGCGAGCGTGCTGTGAGCTTGAGCGCCAGTTCTGTCACATGGCGCTTGGTGTTGTCACGGACGTTGCACTGAATGACGGTGATGCCCTCGCAGTCATAGGTATTGCTGACAAATTCCACCGAGATGCGCTGCCCACCTTTGGTGACCAGCGGTAAATCGTCGTAGCGGATGTAGCGCTTGGCTTGCAATTCGGCAAACGCGTCCATGTTCAGGAACGTGTCTTTGAAGGCACCAATCTCCCACAGTTTTTTGCCCAGAAATTCAGCGTGCGTGTAGCCCAGCAGATCAATCAAAAACGGGTTGACATCGTCAATTTGCGCGGTCTCGGCGTTGAGTATCAGGATGCCGTCTTGCGCCGATTCAAACAGACGCCGATAGCGTGCCTCGGAGATGCGCAACGCCGTATCGGTGCTGGGCAAATGCAGCGTGCTGGTTTTTTTCATGGTGTCAAATAAGAGCGGTCAAACAGCTTGCACTTTATTTGAAGTTATCACCAGATTCTGTTCGCCAACGCACCCTGCGCCACCATACAACTGGATGCGGTTGCGCCCCGCCGCTTTGGCCTGGTACATGGCCGCGTCGGCTTGTTTCATCAACTCGGCTTGGCTGATTTCGTGGTTACTGAACACCACCAGGCCAATGCTGGCAGCGCAACGGTGTGTCACCTGCAACAGCTTGCCCAGGCTATCGGTGGTGTTCAACAAATAGGGCTCGGCCAGCTTGAGCCTGATTTTTTCTGCCACGGCCAGCGCCTGCTCAACCGAATGCGCCTGCTCGGTCGCCAATTCGCCCAGCACCACCACAAACTCGTCACCGCCGACGCGCGCCACGGTATCGACCTCGCGCACACAGCCCTGCAAGCGGTGCGCCACCTCCACCAGCAACATATCGCCCAGCTCGTGGCCGTGCGCATCGTTAAGCGGCTTGAAGTTATCCAGGTCCAGAAACATCAGCGCGCCAAACAGGCCACTGCGCTTGCTGGCCACCATGGTCTGCGCCAGGCGGTCGGTCAGTAAGCGCCGATTGGGCAGCCCGGTCAGGGTGTCAAAAAAGGCAAAGTGATTGATTTTTATCTCCAGCACCCGGTGCGCAGACACGTCCTTGGCAACGCCCTCGATGCCCACCACACGCTGCTGCTCATCGCGTAGCGGCATCGCATTGGTGCTCAGCCAATGCCAACTCGCGTCCTGGTGGCACACCCGAAAATCGATGTCATGGCGCGCTTGCCCGTCGTCAAAGACGCTGCGCAACGCCGCCTGACAGCCCGCAAGATCGTCCGGATGCACCCGCGGCCAAAGCGCGTGGCCGACAATCTGCGCCAGCGGATGCCCCAGCAAGGTCGTCCACGCCACCGAGACAAAGGTCAGGATGCCGTTGGCATCCAGGGTAAAGATGATGTCGTGACTGTTGTCGATCAACGCTTGATGTTTGGCGGCATGGCTGGCCAGTGCCCGCGTGCGCTCTGTCACACGCTGCTCGAGCAGCGCGTTGGCGGCGCGAATTTGGTCAAACTGCGCCCGCACCAACGCTGACATGTTTCTGAAGTTGTCTATCAGCGCGCTGGTTTGCTGCACCGGGCTGTGCGGCCAGGCAATGGCACCCGCGCCGTCATTGAGCCGTTCGGGCAAGTCATGCGTCAGCATACTGAGTTGATTGAGCGTCATGCTGGTTTTGCGGCTGACCCATTCGCTCACCAGCGAACCAATCAAGAAAATCGCCAGCAGCAGAAATAGTTTGCGGGCGTAGATCTGGTGCAAGCTGCGCTGAAAGGGGGCCACCGCTTGCTCCAGAATAATCTGCCAGCCCGCCACTTCACCTACCGGTGTCTGGGTGACGTAAAACGAGTCGCCCCAACGGTCCAGCACCAATGATTTGGCCGCAGGCGCTGCGGTCCACAAGCTGGCATCGCCTTGAGTCGTTGCAAAGGTGCCTGCACCACGATCAAACGGCTGCATCATCTGCTGGTCGGGTCGGTTGCTCAAGATCACCTGGCCTTGCCGGTCCAGCACGGTGTACAACAACGACGTGTCCGCCGCAAGGTCGTCCAGGTGGCTACGGATGGCATCCAACTGCAGGACACCGCTGATATACCCCGCAAAACGACCCTGGTGGATGACCGGTGCCAACACGGTGGCAACCGGATCGGGCTGATCGATACGCGCTGTCACCACTTCGGGCAGCATCGGCTTGAGCGTGCGCCGCAATTGCGCAACGTACGGTCGCTCAGCAAATTGTTTGCCTATATTGACCTCACCCGCCTGGTCCAGTTTGGGTGCGTAGGTCAGCACCATCGATGCAGTATCACGCAAGCCGAAGCGCAAAAAATTGCCGTCAGAGGCCAGTGCCTGCTCCAGCCGTGCCTGCATCTGCTCTACCGGCAAGCGTTGGGTGAGCTCAGCCAAATGCTGCACCACCCGTATCCGGTCTTGCACCCAGTCATTGACCTGATAGTCCACCATGCCGACCTTTTGCTGCAGGCCGCGGCGCAGGGTCTGGTCAAGCTGGGCAAAATCGGCTCGGCTGCTCAGGGCCAGCAGCAGCAGGGTTGGGAACAAAACGGCCACCGCCATCAGGTTGTAGAGCATCTCCCGGTAGGCAACTTTGTAGTCTGATCGGCGTGTCGCCAGCCAGGTGTAGAGCAGGCGCGCCAGCAGCGCATTGGCAATGCCGCTGACCGCCTGTTTGGTCATGACGACCGACGCACCCTCGGGCGAGGTGTTGAGCAGCAAGGGGTAAGCCAGGTAGGTCACTGGCATGCAAACCAGCAGCCAGGCCAGCGCGTCGGCCAGCACCAAGCCCATTTTGAAGCGCTGCGTGAGCCATGCCACCAAGGCCACCTCTGCGGTCATGATGATGGCCGCGTAGGGATGGGGCCAGACCAGGAGGGTGGCGCAGGCAATCAGCGCCCCGGCCAACACCCCCAGTCGAACCCCAAGCAGTTGCAGCGCCAGCATGGTAAAAATGCTGCCAAACAAAAATTCGGCGTTTAATACCAGCGGATATCGAAAATAGACGCCCAGCCAACCCGCACCCACCAGCAGCGCAAACACCAGCGCCCGCGCCCAGCCAGCGCGTGGGCCCCAAGTTTGCCGATCTGGCACGGGCGCGGCGGCGGTGAAAGCGCTGAGCGTGCGCATGAACTTTGCGCCAAGCGTGCTGTTTTGAAAAGGATATTGCATCAAAAGGTCGGGCGGTCATTGCCCCCGATGGCATGAGTCGGCCGATTGTTGGCTAGCCAATCAGGCTGTGTCGGTGGCGTAGCGCACATACAGGCAACGCTTGTAGGCCTCATGCCGGACCAGCCAAAACCCAATTTGTGCGCTACCCAACAGACCCATTGGCACCCGCGCCTGCACACTGCGCTGGCGGCCTGAATGGGTCAGGACGCCAATCACGCATCAAAGGAAACCCCCATGCAAAATACTGTTGAGCAATTGACCGCGACTGCCAACGAAAACCTGGATCTGCTGCACGAGCTGACCACCCGCGCGCATGAAGATGCCACCAAACTGGTGGAATTGAATTTGGCAACCACCAAGAACCTGATGTCCGTCTCATTCGATTACGCCAAGGCCATGGCAGGGGCCAAAGACCCGCAGTCATGGACCAGCCTGCAAACGGTTTGGGCCAAACCTTTGGGCGAGATCGCGACTGGCTACGCGCAGGAATTCCAGAAAATCATGACCAGTGCCGAATCAGCTCCGCGGCTATGTTCTGCATGAAGGCCACAGGCTGAAAGTGTCTTTTGTTGAAGACGCTTATTTTGATATTTACCCAGGCGCTCCAAAGCAGTTTGGCGATTTGGCTTTATCCGCTTTACGAGCCATAGGTGGCATTTTTGCAGCTCACGGTGGGGTCACGTTCAGCTATCAGCAGATCGGCAGTGTCGATGGCGCAGGTCAAGCGCTGAGTTCGCCAGCGCACCGACCAAGCGCTGACAGATACCGATACTGAATTTTTGCAACCCTGGCTGCCTTCACGGCCGGCCGGATGGAGGATCAATATGTACCAACCGATCGCACCACGCCACGTCTGGCGTACCGCCGCTCACAGTGACACCAGCGCCTTTTTTCGGGCAGATTTAGCCGCTTTAGGGCACCATCTGAACACCTGTCCGCAAATTCACCGACATCTTTTGACCTTGCAGCACGCAAGCGTCTCACTGCACGGATTTGTGGCCACCCGCCTGGTTACCACGCTGGTGGTTGTTGCAACGTTATTGGGGCTGGTCTATTGGGCGCTTTAGCGCGCTTGGGGCGACCCACTTTACGCACCCTGTTGCCCGGTGCATCTGCGGCGTTTTGCCAGATACTGGAGCCCGCGCAGGGGCTGCTGCAGCGCCCCATCCGCTCCGAAATTTTTGGTCCACAGCGCTTTGCCCAGCATGGCTGCAGCCTGGGTGAAACGCATCGCGCCACACGTGTCTCGCGCGGGGGGGCCAATTTTTTCCCCCGCCTACAGGTCAATCTGAAAGTCTTGCGCGCGGCGCACCACTACATTGGCGTGCAGGCCAGCACTGGCTATGACATCAGCCCGGCGGCGGAATGGCTGCTGGACAACGCCCACCTGATTGAAGCCCAGCTTGCTGAAATCGATGCCGGTCTGCCGCGCAGCTATTTTTCTGCGTTGCCCAAATTGATTGATGAGCCCTTGGCCGGCCTGCCGCGTGTCTATGGCGTGGCGTGGGCGTTTGTGGCACACACCGACGGAGCCTTTGACGCGGTCATGCTGGCGCATTTTTTGTGCGCTTACCAAGAGGTGTGCGAACTCAATTTGAGCGAGATGTGGGCCTTGCCAACCACCTTGCGAGTGGTGCTGATTGAAAACTTGCGCCGCCTGTCCGAGCAAGTGGCGGCCAACAAGGCTGCGCGCGAGGCGGCCAATCTGTTTTTTGACCAGCTTGACAACACTGACATTGCATCCGCCACGGCCTTGTTGAAGGTGCTCAACGCACGGGGCGTCGGGCGGGTATTTTTGGTCCAATTGGCCTTGCGTTTGCAAGACCTGCGACTGACCGAGCCGTCACCGACACAAGTGGAGTTTCAGGGCTGGCTACAGCAGGTTTTGCCTGATCTGTCTGCCATGCAATTGCAGCAGGGTGCTGATCAGGCGGCCGACAACCTGAGTGTCAGCAATGCCATCACGTCGCTGCGTGCCATTGGCGATGCAGATTGGCCCGACATCATTGCCCGCACCAGCACCCTGATGCGCTTGATGTTGACTGCTGCTGTTTTTGAGACCGAGGACACCCTCACGCGGGACCAGACGCTGCATGCCATCGAAAAGCTGGCTCTGCGCTGTGCTCGCTCTGAGCTGGCGGTGGCGCAAACCCTGCTTGGCATGATGCTTTCACTTGAAGCGGGCCACGATGCTGCCTCGGTGCCAGCTTACTGGTTGCAGGGGCGTGGCAAGTCCAGGCTCTGGAATGCGTTGGGGTTGTCTGGCCGCACTGTATTGGTCTGGCAATTTCTAAGCCGCCATCTGGTTTTGCCAGCGTATCTTGGGGCCATAGCAAGTGGCGTGGGTCTGCTGGTTTGGTTGTTGCTTGGTCACCGTGAATCATCCAGTAGCTTTAGTTTGCTGGTGCTGGTGCTGGTGCTGCTGCCCGCCTCTGAGGCGGTGATTGCCGTCATTCACCGCCTGATCAGCGAGTCGGTTCGTCCGCAACACCTGGCGCGTCTGGCGCTGCGCGTGGGCATTCCAGCCGAACACCGGGTGTTGCTGGTGATTCCCTGTATGCTGACCCGCGCTGCGTCAACCCTGGCGCTGGTCAACCGGCTTGAGCTGCACTACCTGGCCAACCCAGAGCCGCAGGCCCAATTTGCCCTGCTCAGTGATTGGGCCGATGCGCCCAATGCCGTTGCCGAACCCGATGACGCGCTGCTGGCACAGGCCACGCAGGGCATCCGCGCGCTCAACGCACGCTACCCCAGGCTGGACGACGAGCCCAGCCGTCGGCCCCGTTTTATCGTCTTGCACCGGTCGCGCCAGTACAGCGCGTCGGAGCAGTGCTGGATCGGCTGGGAGCGCAAACGCGGCAAATTGGAACGTTTGGTCAGTACCTTGGCGATCGGTCGCAGTGACGCATTTCTTGACCTGGGTGAGCTCAGCAGCCTGGAGCCCGGCACGCCGTACATCGTCACGCTGGACAGCGACACCCAGTTGCCGCCTGGCCGATTGCGTGAATTGGTAGGGGTGGCCGCACACCCCAACAACCAGCCGCGTCTGGCCCCAGATGGTCGCAGTGTGGTCAGTGGCTACGGCATTTTGCAGCCGCGCGTGGCGACACCGCTGCCCTCGGTTAAAGAGTTCACGCTGTACCACTGGCTGTTTGCCGGTCAATGCGGCATCGACCCCTACAGTGCTGCCAGCTCCGAGATTTATCAGGACGTGTTTTCTGAGGGCACCTTCACCGGCAAGGGGCTGCTCAATGTGCGCGCCCTGCACGCGGTGCTGGCCAACCGTTTGCCGCAAGATCAGGTGCTGAGCCAC
>JAQTSL010000163.1 GCA_028711355.1 Rhodoferax sp. | reverse complement strand
GTCGTTCTTGTTTGCCACCATGGCGGTCGGCATCAAGGTGGCGTCGGCCAGCTTTAACCTGTTTGAGCTGGTGTTTTACCGCGGTCTGGTCAGCATGGTTTTTATGGCGCTGGCGCTGCGCTCACGCGGTGTGGCCATCCGCACCCCGGTGGCGTGGATGCACGCCTGGCGCACGGTGGTGGGTGTCACCGCCATGGCGGCCTGGTTTTATGCCATCGCCCACTTGCCTTTGGCCACTGCGATGACACTCAATTACATGAGCGGCGTCTGGGTGGCGGCGTTTGTCGTGGGTGGCGCGCTGCTGTACGGTAAAGCCACGCCGCAGGGCTCGCTGCTGGCGACCGTGCTGGCCGGTTTTGTCGGCGTGATCATCATGCTGCACCCGTCGCTGGACCAGAGCCAGTTGTTCGCCGGGCTGATCGGGTTGTTGTCCGGACTGGCGGCGTCGCTGGCGTATTTGCAAGTCACCGCGCTGGGCAAGGTGGGCGAACCCGAAGGACGCACCGTGTTTTATTTTGCCGTGGGCACCGCGCTGATTGGGCTGGTCGGCGCCAGTTGGTTCGGCTGGACCGCTTGGGCCAGCGTGCGCTGGCAGGCGGCAGCCTGGCTGGTGCCGCTGGGAGTGCTGGCGTCGCTCGGGCAGTGGAGCATGACGCGCGCATTTAGTCGCGGCGCCACCTTGCTGGTGGCCAATTTGCAGTATTCCGGCATCGTTTTTGGCGCGTTTTACAGTCTGTGGCTGCTGGACGACACGATTGACCCGCTGGAGTGGCTCGGCATGGCGATCATCGTAGTCAGCGGCATTGCCGCCACCGCGCTGCGCAGCCGTGTGCTGCCCGGCACTGCGGCCGAAGACCATTGATCCGCTTTAATCAGTTGGGATCAGAGCACGTCGCTCGCGCGAGCGGTCTGACCCGCTTTAATCAGTTGGGGTCAGAGCACATCGCTTGCGCGAGTGGTCTGACCCGCAAAGTAATTAACTTTTTTTTGGAGATTACCGATGTACACCACCCTGATTTCTGTCGCCCAACTGCAAGTCCTGCAAAAGAGCAGTGCGCCGCTGCTGGTGTTTGACTGTAGTTTTGAGCTGAGCCAGCCTGCTGCGGGCGATGCCCAGTACGAGCAGGCTCACCTGGCCGGTGCGCTGCGCGCCGATCTGGATCGCGATTTGAGCGCGCACGGCGCAACGGACGCCGCCAGCGGCGGTCGCCACCCGCTGCCCGCGCGTGAAAAATTTGCCACCTGGCTGGGTGCCATGGGCGTGACGCCAGACACACAGGTCGTCACCTACGACCGCCAGGGCATGGTGTATTGCGGCAGGCTTTGGTGGATGCTGAAGTGGCTCGGGCACAACGCAGTGGCGGTGTTGGACGGCGGTTTTGCCGCGTGGCAGACTGCCGGCGGCAGCGTTGAATCTGGCAGCGCAGCAGTCAACACCAGTGCCACAGTTCATGTATCAAATTACCCTTTTGCCCATGATGGCTATGCGCTGGCAGCTACTTCAGATGTAGCAAAAAACCTGGGAAAACCGGGTCAGACGCTGCTCGACGCCAGAGGTGCGGTGCGCTTTCGGGGTGAATCAGAGCCGCTTGACCCGGTGGCCGGGCACATTCCCGGCGCGCTCAACCGCGTGTTCAGCGCCAACCTGGACGCGCAAGGTTTTTTCAAATCGCGCGAACAATTGCGCAGTGAATTTGATGCCTTGCTGGCCGGTCGCGACCCGGCCACGGTGGTTCACCAATGCGGCAGCGGCGTCAGCGCCGTGCCCAATCTGCTTGCCATGGAACTGGCTGGCTACGGCCCGACTGCGCTGTACGCCGGCAGTTGGAGCGAGTGGTGCAGCGACCCGAGCCGGCCGATGGCGCAGGGGTAAATTGAGGAGAGAAATGTAGTTCTTCTGTACAAACCGCAGAATCGGGGTCAGAGCCCAATCGGTGATGCGATGTTGGCTGGCTTGAAGTCTTGAGCCCGAATTGGGATCTGACCCCGATTCAGCTAACGCCTACGCAAAAACAACCGTCATTGGGCCCGGTTATTGGTTTGCCACATGAACCGCCACCGATCCAACACATCGCGTGGTAACCGGCAGCGGCGGACACCGATTTCTGGTACCCCAGTATGAGGTGGCCGCCGCTGCCGGTCGCCGCGCGGGGCGTACCAAAAAAGCCAGCGTTGTCAGCTCTACCCGCAACATTTAATCAGTTGGGGTCAGAGCACATCGCTGACGCGAGTGGTCTGACCCGCAAGATTTAAAGTTGTTCTAGCGCCAGCAACTCGGCCACGGTTTGCTGGCGCCGGATCAGCCGGGCCTGGCCGTCTTCAAGCAGCACTTCGGCAATCAGCGGGCGCGTGTTGTAGTTGGACGACATCGACGCGCCGTAAGCGCCGGTGTCGTGCAGCACCAGCAAGTCGCCCACCTGCGCCGTTGGCAAGGCGCGCTGTAACACCACGCCGCCTTCGCCCTGCGTAAAGAGATCACCCGATTCGCACAGCGGCCCGCCAACCACCGTGTCTTGCAGCGCGCCCGCAACCGGCGTGCCATCGGCGTGGATCAGCTCCATGCCATGAAAGCTGCCGTACATACTGGGTCGCATCAGATCGCTGAAACCGGCATCAACCAGAATGAATGCGTTGCTGCCCATGCGCTTGGTGGCACGCACCTCGGCCACCAATACGCCGCTTTCGGCCACCAGGTAGCGGCCCGGTTCAATCTCCAGCGTGATGGCGTGCCCTAGCAACGCGGCAATTTGCTGGCGCGCGCCGTCCCACAGGCTGAAGTAATGCGCGGTATCGACCGTCGGCTGGTCGCTCTGGTACGGAATCGACAAGCCGCCGCCGGCTGAGATGGCCTGCAAATCGAGCCCCTGCGCCTGCACGGTTTTGACCAGCTCCACCATGGCACCGCAAACATCTTGCAAGTGCGCGTAATCGACACCCGAGCCAATGTGCATGTGCAGGCCGACCAGGCGCAAGCCGTTGGCACGGATGCGCGCGCACGCCAGCGGCAAATCGGCATGCCAGATGCCGTGCTTGCTTTGCTCGCCACCGGTGTTGGTCTTGTTGCTGTGGCCGTGGCCAAAACCGGGATTGATGCGCAACCACACCGGGTGACCGGGGCTGACTGCACCGAGTTGGTCCAGCATATCGATCGACCCACAATTGGCCGGCACCCCCAATGCAGCTACGCGCGCCAGCGTGGCCCGGTCAAACAGGTCGGCAGTGAACACCAGGTCGGCGTGGCCAGCGTGCAGGCCGGGCTGGTAGCCCGCTGCCAGCGCACGTTCCAGCTCGCCCAACGACACCGCATCGACCCGTACACCGTGGCGGAGCATCAGGCGCAGGATATGGGTGTTGGAGTTGGCTTTTTGGGCAAAGCGAATCACATCAAACGAGCGCAAGCTGGCAATCTGCTGCTCGATGCGATGGGCGTCATAGACCCACAGCGGGGTGCCGTGGGTGCGGGCCAAATCGGCCAGGGTGAGCGGGGCAAAAGGGTTCATGGTCGTGGCAAGTTTAGCGGCTTGCCGGCCCACGCACGTCAGGCGTGACCAAACTTGGTATCAAACTGGATGCCGATTTTTTGCAGCAGCGGCGTCGGCAACAAACCGCCGGCACAAACGATAACGACGTCGTTGCGATGGGTCTGTGTGGCCCCGTCGCACTCAATCTCTACCGAGGCTGCGGCAATCCGCTTGACGCTGGAATTGAGCATCACCTTGAGCCGCCCAGCCTGTTGCTGCTGCGCCAACAGTGTGCGGTTTTTCTGCTTGACGCGCGAAAACGCCGCGCTGCGGTACGACAGGATGACATCGGTGCCGGGCTGCTCAGATAGCGCAATGGCGGCCTCCAGCGCGCTGTCACCGCCGCCCACCACCAGAGCGGCCTGGCCAGCAAACTGCGCCGGGTCCACCAGCCGATAAACCACCTTGGGCAATTCTTCACCGGGCACGTCGAGCTTGCGTGGGGTACCGCGCCGCCCCATCGTCAGCAACACGGTGCGGGCGCGGTAGCGGCCCTGCGCCGTGCACACCACATAGCAGTCACCGTCTTTTTCAATCGCCTGCATACGCTCGCGAAAGGCAATCTGCAGCCCGGTTTTGGCCACCACATCGTGCCAAAACGCCAACAAGGTTTCTTTTTGCACCTGATCGAACTTGACCTTGCCGACGATGGCCAGATCGACCGGCGCGGTCATGGCAATTTTTTGCCGGGGATAGTGATAGACCGCACCACCGAGCGAGTCTTCTTGTTCCAGCAATTTGTAGCGCAGTTTGTGCTCCAACGCCGACAAGCCAGCCGAAATGCCAGCCGGCCCGCAGCCGACGATGACGACGTCAAAGTCGGCAGTGGCGCCCGCACGCTTGCGGATCGCGTCCATCGCCTGGCGCCCTTGCTCGGCGGCTTTGCGGATCAACCCCATGCCACCGAGTTCGCCAGCAATATAGACACCTGGCACATTGGTCTCAAATTCAGGGCTGATGTTGGGAATGTCGATACCGCGCTTTTCGGTACCAAAGACCAGCTTGATCGCCTCCACCGGGCACGCCGCCAGGCAAGCGCCGTGGCCAATGCAGTGTGCCGCGTTGATCAACGCCATCTTGCCATCGACCACACCCAGCGCCTTTTCGGGACAGGCTTTGGCGCAGGCGCCTGAGCCCATGCAACGCGTCGGATCGACCACCGGATGCAGTGACGGTGGCTCATTCAAGCCAGTCTGAATCGCTTCTTGAAATACTGCCCGATGCGCGCTATGCACGCGACGCTGGCGCCTGAGATAGAGCAATATCACCAGCGCGATAACGGCCAGGTACAGGTACGTGTAGTTCAAGGTCTAAAACTCGTAGCGGGCACCCAGGTAATAGTTCGTCCGGTTCGCAGAAGAGGCGGTACCAGGAATCACCGCACCGGTGCCGCTGATGGAAGTAGCTCCCAAGCCGGTTTGCTTTTCATAAGTCAGCTCTGATTCAATAAATATTTGCTTGGCGACCCGGTAAATGCCGCGCATCCCCAGCGTCCAGGTATCGCTGTCGCCAGAGACCGTGCCGCTCTGGGTGAAATACTTCAGTGAAGGCTCAATCTGCCACTTGTCGCCCAGACTGGTCAGATTGTTGTACGACAGCAGCGTGCCGTGGTCGGTGGGGCCGCCCATCAGACTGATATTGAACACATGGGTATCGCGGGCGGAGTACAGGTTGGTACCAATCAACTGCGCACTGACGCCCCAACGATTGCCAGTACTCGGTTGCGCTGCAATGCTCAACGAAGGCACGGCCGGGATGGCATCGGTATTGCTCAAACTGAAATCAGCACCAGTCTGCCAGTTGGAAGACAAGGTGGTGGTGCCGCCAACACGAAACTGATTTTGATAGGCCTTGAGTGTCAGCACCTGATCACGCAAGGTATCCAGCGGCGTTGTGCCCAACAAATCCTGAATCCGCTGCGCCTGCGGGGTGTAAAAAAACAGCGCATTACCCAACGACAAGATCGGCGTCGTGCGCCGATCGAGCATGGCGTTGAGCACCGTGGCCTCGGTTACCTGCCAAGTGGACTGCACCGAGGCGATATTGACCGTGTGCAGAACCTGGTCGTAGTCGAGCTGACCAAAAGCCGACACACCGCCTTTGAAGTAGCGCACATCGGCGCCCACGGCGCGCCGATCGATTTGGCTGTCAATGGTCTGTTCAATCAGGTAAGCGCTACCGCTGAGCTCTTTGGTCAAAGCCAGGGCATCGACCGAAACGCCGTAAAACGAACGTTTGGAATCAAGCAAGTCGTCCGACGGCTTACCGGCAACCGCATTGATTTTCCATTTGGGTTTGAAAAGATAGCCCGCCTGCACACCATCAAAACGATACAGCACACCGCCGCCACTGGGCGATTGCCGTCCAACGCGAATATTGCCGCCCAAGGCGATCGATTTGTAATCGAAATAAAGGGCGGTCAAGCGCTCTTTGCTTTTACTCTGTTTGAGTAAATCATCGGTGTAGGCGTCGCGAAAGACAAAGCGCATATCCTTTTCAGCATCGCGCAGCCGCCAATTCAAATCAACATTGGTTTGCACCTGTTTTTGATCCACATTGGACAAGGAAGTCTCGGTGCGCGGGACCGGAATGCCGTTGTCAATATAGTCTTGCGTCAAGGACCGGTTGTCCGACTGGCCGCCGTAGTAAAAACTTGATACCGAGCCGCTGATCACCGCTTTGGATTCAGCCGCCGTGGCTTGGCCTGAGCTGGTTGTATCAAAGGTGGGCATAGATGCCAGCAACTGTCTGATGTTGTCGCTGTCCGCGCCTTGCGGATACAACTTTAAAAATAATTCAAATTCACGTGCAGCGCGGGTTTTGTCACCCGCATTCAAGCGCGCCAAACCAGCCAACTCTTGTGCCTTGCGCGAAGAGTTGCTGGGTGGCAAGCTGAGTAACTTGTTCAGCGACTCGGTGGCGCCGTCGTATTGCCCGCCGTCAAAGTCAGCCCTGGCCTTGGTCAGCAGATCACTAGCGGCGGCTTCATTGGCAATGGCTGCCGGCGTGGTGGGTACGATACTGGGCGCCGTCACACCGGCTGCCGTAGCGACCGGTGCCAGCTTGGAGGATTTGACCGCCAACACATCGACCGACGAACCCAAACCGGCAAACACAAGTTCAATACTGCTGCCATCTTTGCGGTGCTGGCCCTGGCGCACCTTGAAAGCTGCTGGCGACCCCAGGCTAATGGTCAATTTCCGGTTGAGATTGGTGTGAAGTACGTTTTCAGTTGCTTCGTCTCGAACGACCGCGCTAGGCAAGCCATTGCCACCCGCCAAACGCTGTTCGCTGGCGGATGCGTTGGTCTCTTCGCGCACAGTCGTCAGGCTGTAAAAGACCTGAACCAGATCAGAAGACTTGGTGGCAATCGAGCTGGTATAGCGAACCGGCGTTGTAAATTCAACCAGCAAGACGGCATCCGCCCCCTCTCTGATCCATTCAAGTTCATCAAGCACCTCAGCCTGCGCCGAAACAGCAAAGCCGGCACACAGGCAGGCAGCCAGGGGGGGCCAAAACAAGTTTCTGGTGTTTTTCATGATAAGTAATTAGCGTAAGAAGTAAATGGTTGCAATGTTAATGTGAAATTGGGCAGAAAATATTAATCCCAATTGGAATAAGCGCTGCCCTTTTTGCCCAGGGGTCGGTGGCAGCCGGACATCGAGCAGTCGGTTGGGACTGTGCCTTTTTTGGCCTCATGCGAAAGGGATTTTTTCTCCATATCACCCAAATAGGCGGTACCGCTGACGTGACACGACTTGCACCAGCCAGAGCCATTGCCCAGGCTGTTGTTGTGGTTCATTTTTACCACCGTCCAGGAGGTCGTGCTGTTATGACAATTTTTGCAATACAGGGTCGAGCCACCTTGCAGTTGCGACTCCGGGATATGGTTGCTCGGCTTGCCGGTGGCCTGGCTGCCGTTGTGGCAACTGGCACAGTTGGTGGCCGTGGTAAAGGTGCTGTGGTCGGCCTTGGCGCCACCCCAGGAGGTGGTGGATTTGTGACAAGTCTCGCAGCTCGACGCAGTTGCAATATGACTGCTGTTTTTGCCAGTTGCCATACTACCGTTGTGGCAACTGGTGCAGCCCGTCACCACCGACACATTGCTGTGAAACTTGGCCGGGGTCCAACTGCTGGTGCTCTTGTGACAGGTGCCGCAGGTCGCCGTGGTGCTGATATGTGTGGCGGTCTTGCCGGTAGCCTGGCTGCCGTTGTGGCAACTGGCGCAGTTGGTGGTGCTATTGAAAGTGCTGTGATCGGTCTTGGCGCCGCTCCAGGTGCTGGTCGATTTGTGGCAGCTCTCGCAACTGGCACTGGTCTGGATGTGGCTGCTGGTCTTGCCGGTGGCGCTGCCGCCGTTGTGACAATTTGAGCA
>JAQTSL010000162.1 GCA_028711355.1 Rhodoferax sp. | reverse complement strand
CAAGGAATCAAAAGGCACATGGCCCAAATTTTGATCGACGCTGATCAAGAGCCGTGGTTGCGGTCCGACTTTCGTCAGCACCTCTTTAAGCAAGATATCTGACAGGCTTTGCAGGACTTCCCGCAGATCAGTGACTGGCTTTGCGCCTGTGACAGGCGAGGTTTCAGCGTACCGGTACGCCCCATTGGGCATTCGCCACACGGGTGGCACCGCATCAGGCTGGCCCTGGCGCAGGGCGGCGTGGCGCATGCCCAGGCGGTATGCCTCGACGCTGGAGCGCACCCGGTCCTGGTCATCAATGGTTAACAGCAGCGTCGTATGCGGACTCACCACAAAGGCCATCAACAGGCCGCCTAAAAACTTGTAGCTCACCACCGTCTCGCCCCGCCCCACCAGGTTGCGTATCCATCGGGGCCATGCCTTGGCCGACGGCAATGCAGGCGCAGGAACGTCCGACAAGCGCCTGCTACTTAAAAATACCTGGGATCGCTCGCTCTCCAGCGCACTGCTGGCTTGCCCTAGACTTCTTGCCAGGGCAATGCGTTGATCCAGCAACGCCAGCTTGCGGCCAGCGTCTTTTATTTCTTGCGTCAGGGCAGGGGGTGCATCAGGCAAGGTCGCGCCCTGGATGGACTGGGAGAGCTTGCGGTACTTCAAAAATTCTGTCACCAACAAGGCATCGGGCACCCGGTTGTTTTTCATGAGCAGAAATATATAGGCATTGGTCAAGCGGCTCTGCACAGCCATCCAGGCGTCCATCGAGCGGTCGTCAAACGACAAGGTGTCTGTGCGGCTGATCATTGCTGCCACACCCTCTTCTGCCAGAGCCAGTGCTTGTGCAAACTGCTGCAATTGAATATAGCGTTCCACCAGATTGACTGTGGTCAGCAAGACGGAGGGGTGGTTGGCTCCCAATTTTTCCTTGGTCGCCGCAAGATTGGCGACATCGCTCTGATTGGCGTCCAGCAACTCGGCCTTGCCACGTGAAGACGCAGAAAAGTCCCCTATCGCCTTGCGGGTCAAGGCGTGTGCATCTCCCAACTGCTGGCGGGCCGTCTGCACCACTTGGCCTTGAATGGCACGGGCTTCGTCCACACGCCCAAGGGCAATCAACACCGTGGCGTGGGCGAGTTGCGCATCTAGCGTATCGGGATGATTAGCCCCTTTTCCCTCCTGCTGCAGCGCAACGCCCTTGAGCACATGGGGCAGCGCCTCATTCCCTCTGCCCACACGGACCAGGCTGTAAGCCAAATTTACATGCGCGCGCCCCACAATACCTTGGCAGGTTTGCACGGGGCCGCAACCACTAGGCCCGGGGCGCAGACCAGCCAAAATTTGCAAGGTCCGGACATCGTTGGGAAGTGCATCGGCAAAATTACCTACCCAGTGAAGGGCGGTGGAGGTATTGCGCAACAGACTCGAGACTTGGATTGATTGGGGGCCATAGGCTTTTTCAAAACTGGGCAGCAGCGCACGGTACACCGGAATCGCCAAGTCGTAGCTGCCTTGCTTTGAATACAAGGCTGCCAGCTGAAACCGGGCTTCCAAGGTGTTCGGGTGTTCCAGGCCGAGCTCGGTAGTGGAATACGCCACCGTTTTTTTCAAGCGATCGATCGCCTCGACAAAGCGCTCTTGCTGCCCCATGGCACTTGCGATCAAGGTTTGAAGGCAAATTTGAACCCCCGGTACAGCCTCTTTGGCCAAGAGACCAGAGGAATACGTCTCTACAGCGATCCACTGGGCCTTTTGAATGTACTCCATTGCAGTTCGGTCTGCACACTCAGTCATCGTGGACTGCGCCCAACTCGAACTGCTAAAGGCCCCAGAAAGCAGTCCCAACATACACCCTGCCACCCATTGCTTAAACTCTGCCCAATCAGCGCATGATTCCGCTTTCAATTCGGCACCTTCGGGCACGTCCGCGAACTTGATGACGCCGGATTGCCCCTCCATGTACTCCAACGGGCGGTCGGCGTCTATGCACAACATCGCGAACGCGGTGCCTTGAGCGGTTTCCACTGTCCCGAACTGTTGTAGCGTCATTCTTCAGCCTCCTTGCGTATTTGTCCCCGTGCATTTTCCACTCTATTCAACATCCTGGTCCGACGTGGCCTTCGCAGTGCTGTTCGCAGCGTCCATGATTGCAGCAGGTCTCAACAATCCTGCTGAAAATTTCCGGGGGAGTACAGTGTCCCGGACCTGCTCGCTCTTGGCGATCCTTTTATTGCTCTAACGTGCATGGTGTCAAAGCCACCCCGAAGCATGAAAGAAGACGGTCATTGCGGGCCTCGACCTGCAATCCATGCAGCCCGGATTCACTGGATACCGAGTCATGGCCCGGTATGACAGCCAAAGAATAAAAAACCAGTTCTTTCACGTTAAGGCTCGCATATCTTGCGAGCGGCGGCTTCACGATTGTTCGATCAGCGTCCCACTTTCCGCAACGCCTCCAAAGGGCACTTTGAAGTCCGCCACGAACGGCTTCTGACGAGCGATGAATTGGGCAACCCGTAAGCTGACTGTCGTGACCGGCGGCAACGTGTCTCAAGCCACCAGTGGCAACGGTGCCTGAAATCGTCCAACCGCAGCACCTTTGGCGGTGGTGGCGATCATGACCGGCCTGGTGCCGGTGATGTGGTGCAGCGGCTCCAAGGTGATTCCGGCGATTTATGCGCTGGTCAAGTAGTGGCGGCTGGCGCGGGGGGCGAGCGGTGATCCACACCATGAACGCCAATTATGGCTGTAACCCCCGTTGATACTGCCTGAACATATGCAAATTCAATAGTAATTTAGGCCAATGGTTTCAGGCTTCTGGTTTCAAACCACACCACAAGCAGCAAACCTGCCATGACCAGGGCGAGACCGCCAAACGCGATGCTGCCGGGGTGCTCTCCGACCACCACGATGGCCAGCACAAAAGCGGTCACGGGTTCGGCCAGCGACAGCGTCACACAAGTTGCCGCAGCTACGTGGCGTAGTGCATGGCTGAACAGCAGAAACGCCACACCGGTGGCCATGAGTCCAAGGTAGCCCACCATCAGCCAGGTCGCACTGGTGGCAGTAAAAGTACCCGCAGTTAACGCCGCTACCGGCACTGCGATCAGCGCTGCGGTGATAAACACCGAGAAGGTCGCGATTTCGGGCGAGGTGACGCCCACTGGGTGCTTGCTGACCAGCGTGAAGCCGGCGTAGGCCAGCCCGGCAGCAAGACACAGCAGGAAGCCGGTCGCATCAAAACTGGCCCCCGTGCCGGCACCAGAGAGCATCAAAGTGATACCCGTGACCGCCAGCAGGGTTCCCAGCCACCAAAGGAGCCGGGGTAGTTGCCGCGTGACCAGTCCCTGTAGCAGGCCAATCCATATCGGCCCGCTTCCAATGGCAACGGCGGTGCCGGTAGCCACGCCGGTGGCTTTGACCCCGGCGAAGAAACACAGGTTGTAAGCCGCCATGGTGATACCGCCCAGTGCGACCCAGGGCCAGGCGCGGCGCAGCCAGGCCGCTCGGTGGGTCTGCCTGGTCCGCCCAAAGCAGACCACCCCGGCAAAGAAGGCGCTGGCTACCAGCAGTCGCAGGGCGCCGATCCAGTAGGGGGAAGACTGCGCTGCGGCAAATGTTTGGGCTGTGCCAGTGGTGCCCCACAGGACAGCAGCCGATAGCGCCATGAGGGCGCCGGTCAGGGATGGGTTTTTCATACCCCATGATCTGGCAGTTTTGTCACTGCAACTTGCGAGAAACGCTTGAACCTAGGTTGAACTGCGGTGTCAGTGCGCTCGCAGTTGCCGGGTGCTTAGCTGGCGGTCGCGCTTGAGTGCAAAACTCAGGGCACTGGCGGACCGGTAGCCCACATGCAGTGCCGCAGCTTCCAGCGACATGCCGCAGCGCAGACATCGCTCGGCCGCATCAAACCGGCGGTTGCGGAGATAGTCTTGCGGTGTCGTCCCGGTCAGCTCCAGCAAGCGCGCATGAAAACGCTGCGGGCTCAGGAAAAAAAGAGAGGCCATGCGTGCCGTGTTCCACGTCTCGTGCAGGCAGGCAGCCAGCGCGGCATCCAATTGCGTCAGATCAATGCCCCGGCGAGCCAGGATATTCGGCGCTTGCAGCACCTGTTCCAGCAGCCAGGTGACATCGCCCTGACGCGCGCTGTCACGACAAGCCGACGTGACCGCAAAGCGTCGCACCCGGCTGAAACCGGCCAGGTGGGGGCGTTCAATCACAAACATCTGTGTCTGTGGCGTGGTCATAAACCCATGCTCGATGCCCGCCGGTATGACCATGCCACAGGACATATCAGCAAACGCGCCGTGAGCGCCAATCTCCAATTCCATGCGCCCCTGCAGGGCAAACATGATTTGGACATAGTCATGCACATGGCGCGCATGTTCTCCGGTATAGCGGCGAATTTCACTACGAAGCGGAACCATGGCAGTCAGATTTACTGACATGTCAAGCCTGTAGCGGGGCCAACTTGTGCCACGGGTTCACTCGGTAGTCGCTGGAAAAAATCAGGCATCACTTTTGGCTTTGTCGGCTTCACGTTTGTTGGCCATGACCCATTTTATTAAATGCGAGTGTTTTAGGCCTCCAGCGCTTACTGCACCTGCGTGAATAGCACTGTTTTCTATAGCATCCAGTGTGCTCGACGGGATTCCAATTTCAATTTCAATGCGACCATGACTGGCTGTTGAGCGGCGCATTTCATGGTACAAGCATGACGACCTGGACCCACCAGAACGGCATCTCCCTGCTCGGTGAACTGTGGTGGGACGGCACCGCCAACAGCGCCGAAGACTGGCGTCAACTCGCCCATACCGCCGAGCGTCGCAACACCCTGATCGGCGTCCCCGGCGTGCCGCTCGCTGCCGTCGCGGGTGCCAACGCCGCCTCGACACGACTCTTCGACCAGGCCAACTTGGCCCGCCGCGGCCTGCTCACGCGCCTGGCCTGGAGCGACACCGCCAGCGGCTGGTCGGCCGCCGCCGACCTGTGGCGCCTCGACACCGGTCTGCGCCACTACGGCGGCAGCGCCGAGTCGGCCTTTCGCCTGCTGCCGCAACGCAGCGCGGCCTTTGTCGCCCTGGGCATGTCCTGGTAGGTCAGGCACAGCCAGTGCCGGTGGCCTGGCCTGAAACTGGCGGTTGTTCATCGGGTTTGAATAACTCCCTTGTTCTCTCTTGTTGATGGCAGATTGCGCAGCTCGTGTGGTGTTGCAATCATGACGGTCCATTTGAAACCGATCCGTCTGGAGTCAAAGCCAGCCTCCAACTGTAACGATGGCATAGGGATCATGCCGATGTTCGCGATTTGACTGGCGTTGATGCGCAACCCGCCAGCGCGGTGGCTGGCTTTGGCGGTCGACGATTTCTGGTACGCCAGCATGAGGAGGCCGCCAAAGACTGCCGCCGTGCGGGTTCAACGTGACAGCGCCACGATCGCGCACACAAGGCACCGAAGGCAGCACCCGCAATGGCCGCAACACGCTGGACCGAGAGATACAGTTTTAAGTGCCGTATGCGTGCAACACTACACTAGACTCCGGGCAGAACACTCCCTTTGTTGAGAGGCACTCATGGGCATCATCACGCAGTCTTATCTGGCATCGTTCTGGTCCATCCCGATGATGGAGGTCAACCTGCTGGTGTTCATGAACTTGCTCGGGGCCCTGATGCTGGGTTTGTTGGTGGGCTACGAGCGCTCTTACCATGGGCGTGCTGCGGGCATGCGCACCTACGGCATTGTTTGTATGGCATCGGCAGCGCTGACCGTGTTCGCCGGATATCCGGGCTTTTGGTGGGGTGGCGCAGCACAAAATACGATACCGGTTGACCCCACCCGCGTGATTCAGGGCATTGTCACCGGCGTCGGATTTCTGGGCGCCGGGGTGATCATGAAGGAGGGTCTGAACATCAGTGGTTTGACCACTGCTGCGTCGATCTGGGCTTCGTCGGCCATCGGGGTGCTGGTGGGGATCGGTTTTTTTGGCGCCGCCATTTTGCTGACTTTTTTGTCGGCCTCCTTGATGATGTGGGGGCCCAAGCTGGAAGCCAAACTGCCGTCACGTCGTGCCATGGGGGTTGTGCTGCAGTTTTCTCCCGAATTTGAGCCGGATGAAAAAGTTCTTAAAAATACGGTGACCCAATGGGGCTACATGGTGGCCGAGGGCTCGCTGAATATTTCCAGCAACGGCAAAGCCATCAGTTGGAACTTTGTGATGGTGGCGCTCAAGAGTCACCCCAACCCCGGTTCCCTGTTTGAGTTGTCGCGTCATTTGCGTCAACTTGAAGGTGTTGGCGGGCTGCAAATCAGTCATGCACGCAATTGACGTATCGGGCGGCGAAATACGGAACTTGTTCAACTCCCGGTCAGTGGTTTTGGCGACCAAAAACCTTCCAGAAGACGCTCCATTTCCCTGTAAACGACAGCCGTTCATCGGACAAGGCTTCCAGAAAATCCGACAGGCGCTTGGAGCGCGAGATGGCAAACAGGATCAGGCTGACAAAGACGGCGCTGGCCGCCACACCGTGCAGCAGGCGCGGCAGCGCCGGGCTTTCACCAAAGGCAATGATGTTCATGCCGAAGTAGCCGGTGGTCACGGTGGCCATCAAGCCCAGGATGGTGATCACGGTGAGCCGAATCACGGTGTTGGACTGGCGGCGCTGCGAGTCGCTGTCAAGGTACTGGCTCATCTCGCGGATTTCGTCGCGCACCTCTTCGTACAGGGCATCGTTGCGCAGGTGGTTGGAGCACAGGCGAAACGTGTCTTGCAGGTGCGCACGCTCGGAGAGCTCGTGAAACCAGTAGCGGTGGTTAAAGCGCAAAAAGGTTTCAAAATTGGCGCGAATGCGGCGCTTGAACTGGCGCACCGAGGTTTCGTCGCGAATGTTCAAGGCGTTCACCGCACCCACCAGCACGTCCGAAAAAATCAGCAAGGCAGCGCGGTGTAAATGGGCGATCAGGAAGATCAGGAAATACTGGTGTCTGAACTGTGCCAACACGCCGCGCTCGGCATCCATCAAAAATGACTGGCTGGCATCCCCCACCAGGGTGAGAGCGCTGCCGGTGCAGATAAAGCGGGTGTTGGGGCCGGATGCGCTGCCCGTCCAGTACCGATCCTGACAGTAGCGTTGGTTGAACTCCTTCACACTGGGGTCGTTGGCCGGAATCGGTTCGTCGGGATGCAGCGTGGATGCCAGACCAATTCGAATCCAGTCGTCCGCACCCAATGATTGCGGCTGGTTCAATGATAAAAAGGCCATCACGGGCATGCGGTGGTACTCAATCAGTCGATAGCGCAATTGGCCCGGCTCTTCGGAGTGTGTCAATACCAACGGGCGCAGCAGGCTGGCCCAGTGCTCTGAAATACAGGGGCTGCGGTGCTGGCAGACAAAACCCAGGTATTTTTCGCGGTGTTCTGTGTCGGACCGGCCCATGACTTGCCCGCTGGCATCAAGCCACTCGGCCAGGTGCACATTGTGCAGACCGTCGCCGCCCTCTTCCCAACCGGAGGGGTAGGCACGGCCAAACCTGAACAGAATATCGCGTGCCGTGTGCAGTGGCAGATGGCTGGCGCGCACCTCCACATTCAGTTGGATCAGATCAAGGTCGTCAAAAAAGTACAGATCAATGTGAACAATGTGCAATTCAACCGGAGTCTGATCCTGGTGCAGGGTCAGGCGCAGTTTGCTGATGTCATTGCGCCGGAAAACATGCATCGGTGAACTGCCTGCCTCGGCCCTGGCATGAGCCTGGCCAGAGCTGCCTTCGCCATACAAAAAGCGCTGCACATAGGGCAAAAAAGAAACAAATTCGCGGTAATGGCGCTCGCGGAAGTTGCCCGGATCGTCGGTGAACTCGTCATCAATCCGCCGCCATGGGTGTGTTTCCTGGCTGCCTTCGAAACTTTCCCAATGGTGGCTCTTGAGCCCGGCCACCAGCACGGGCTCCAACTGCAAGGGCCAGATCAGGCTGGCGTGAAACAGCTCCACAGTCTTGTCGGCACA
>JAQTSL010000161.1 GCA_028711355.1 Rhodoferax sp. | reverse complement strand
GGCAATCAGCGCCTGGACCGCTTGCAGGTACAGCGCCCGGTTGGCCTGCGCGTTGGCTGGGTCGATGCATTGCATCATGGTCTGCCCGCCCAGATCGGTGAGCAACATGAAGCCGTTGGCCTGGTCCCACGCCAGCACCTCGGGCACGCGCAACCCGGCATCCCGCATCAATTGCGCTACGGTGACAAACGGCTGGCAGTTTTCGTGCTGCGGCGGTGCGTCCATGATGATGTAACTGCCCAACCCGGCGTCGATACGGAAATAGCGCCGAAAACTGGCGTCGGCACTGGCCGCGCGCAGGCTGTCGCAGCGCACGCCATGGGTGGCAGCGACAGCCTGCAACCAACGCGCAAAAGCGTCGGCGCGCAGTGCGTCGGCCCAGACAATGGCAGGCAGCGTCGGCGGGGACGCAGGTTGGGATGGATCGGATGTGGGCAAGGGTGAGTGGCTCATGGATAATCCATTCTACAAATCCGCCCTTTGGCCACACCCACGATCTTTGCGCGCACCAACTGTTTGCCTGATGAATTTCCCGACCTCTGACTTGCCGCTCGGTGCCGCCACCCGGCGCTGCTGCGCCCTGGTTATGGCCTTGGCCTGGCCGGTCGGGGCGGTACAGGCGCAAACGCCAGATGCCTTGCCGCTGGCCATCAGCGCCAGCTTGCAGGAAGCCATCGATCCTGCGGTGCGTAGCCAATTACCCACTTTCATCAGCGGCCAGAGCATTTCCGGCCGCACCGATCAGCAGACCCTGGTGGAGGGCGCGGCGATGCTGCGCAAAGGCGATTTGGTAATATTAGCCGATCAACTGGACTACCACCAGCCAACCGATCTGGCGCGTGCGCGTGGCCATGTGCGCGTCAACCGTGCCGGCAATATTTATGAAGGCCCCCTGCTTGAGCTGCACGTCAATGCGTTTGAAGGCTTCTTTGATCAGCCCAGCTACCAGTTCCTGCGCAACGGCGCGCATGGGCAGGCCGACCGGGTGGACTTTCTGGACGATCAGCGCGCCGTCATCCACAACGCCGGCTTCACCACCTGCCAACGTTTGCCGCTGGCGGACTGGGCGCCTGACTGGATTTTGCGCGCCAGTACCCTGCGCATGGACAACGAAAAAGACGTTGGCAGCGCCGAACTGGCGCTGCTGAGCTTCAAAGGCGTGCCGCTACTGCCGATACCGTACCTGACGTTTCCGCTCAGCGGCCGGCGCAAATCGGGCTTGTTGCCGCCTACCGTCGGACTGGACAACGTCAACGGGTTTGAGCTGGCGCAGCCTTACTATTGGAACATTGCGCCCAACCGCGACGCAACCATCACGCCAACCCTGATGACCAAGCGCGGCGTCAATCTGGGAACGCAGTTTCGGTACCTCGAACCCACCTATGCTGGTAGCGTCAACTTGGACTGGATGGCCACCGACCATTTACGCGACAGTAGCCGCTGGGGCTTGAACCTGAGCCATCAGGCCCAGTTGGCCAGCCGCTGGAGCGATAGCGGCATCGGGCTGAACCTGGGGCTCAATCGCGTTGGCGACAACAACTACTGGCGCGATTTCACCCGCACCAACGGCGCGCTGACGCAGCGCTTGCTGGCCAACGACCTGACACTCCAATGGCAAAACGGCGCGTTCAGCAACAGTGCGCGCGCGCTCAAGTGGCAAACCCTGCAAGACCTCAGTGCGCCGATCGTGCCGCCTTATGACCGTCTGCCACAGTTGACCTCACGCACTGCGTTGAACACCGGCAACGGCCTGAAACTGGCGCTGGAAGCCGACTACACGCAATTCGAGTCAGATGCCCAACTGACCCACCAGCCCAATGCCGGGCGGGTTTATTCGCTGCTTCAGGTGGAGCGTCCGTGGCGCAGTGCGGCCGGATCGCTGACGCCACGGCTACAGTTGCACGCCACCCATTACCAGTTCGATGCGCCACTGAGCAACGGTCAGCAGCAGGCCCACCGGGTGGTGCCGAGCCTCAGCCTGGACGGCACGGTGGTGTTTGAACGCGACACCGGCTTTTTTGGCCGTACCCTGCGCCAGACACTTGAGCCGCGCGCCTTTTACGTCAACACGCCGTTTCGCGATCAGAGCCTACTGCCCAATTACGACTCGGGTAGCAACGACTTCAACCTGTCAACCATCTTCACCGAAAACGCCTTCGTCGGCAATGACCGCATCTCCGACAGCAACCTGCTGACTCTGGGCGTCACCAGCCGCTTGCTCGACCCCCAGACCGGCGCCGAAGCGGCGCGGCTGGGGGTGGCACAGCGGCTGCGGTTTCGGGACCAAAATGTTACCTTACCCGGTGGCACGCCTGTCACCGACCGCATCAGTGACATCCTTTTTGGTGGCTCGGTCCACTGGGACCCGCGCTGGAGCTTTGACGGCACTTTTCAGTTCAATCCGCATACCGAATCAACGGTACGCTCAACGCTCAGCGCCAGCTACCGCCCGGGCAGCTACCGCACGTTGTCGGCCGCTTACCGTTTTCAGCGCGACGCCAGCGAACAACTCGACCTAAGCTGGCAATGGCCGCTGGCGCCGTTGCAGCCAGCCAGCGCGAATGCGTCCGACGTTGCAGGCCGCTGGTACAGCGTCGGACGGCTGAACTACAGTATGGCCGACAGACGGTTGGTCAGTTCAGTGTTGGGGTTTGAATACGACGGCGGCTGCTGGCTGGGTCGCATCGTGCTCGAACGTCTGCAAACCAGCACCGCCAGCGCCACCCAGCGTGTTATGTTCCAGTTGGAGTTTGTCGGTTTTTCGCGCTTGGGCGTGAGCCCGCTGAAAACCCTGCAAGACAATATTGCGGGCTACCGTTTGCTGCGGGATGCTTCTTTCACGCCCAGCCGTTTTAGCCATTACGATTGATTCTTACCATGTTTTACCGTTTTCAAACTCTTGGTCTGCTCACACTCGCCGTACTGGCCACCGGGTCGGCACCAGCGCAAGGTTTGCGCGCGACTGGCATATTGTCTACGCCAGCCGCCACGCTAGGCGCTACGCCGGTGCGCACCACTACGGCGGCTGACTTTATTGTTGCCGTGGTCAATTCCGAGCCGATCACCAACCATGAGGTCCGCCAGCAACTACAGCGGGTGGTGCAGCAGTTGGCAGCCCAGCGCCGACCCAGCTCCGACCTGGCAACCCTGGCCCCGCAGGTGCTCAATGACCTGATCAACCAAAAGGCCCAGTTGCAACTGGCGCGCGACCTGGGGCTGCGGGTGGAAGACGCAGCGCTGGACCAGGCCGAGCAGTCAATCGCGCTGCAAAACCAGATCGACGTGGCAGAACTGCGGCGTCGCCTGGAGCGTGACGGGCAGAGCGTGACCCAATTTCGCGCCCAGTTGCACGACCAGATTTTGCTGCAACGCCTGATTGAGCGCGAGGTCGAGCAGCGCGTGCGCGTCTCCGACGCCGAGGTACAGCAGTACCTGCACGACCAACAAACGGCGCCTCCATCGGGCGACATCGAGCTTAACCTGGCGCAAATCCTGGTGACGGTGCCCGAATCGGCCACACCCGAGCAACTCGAAGCACTCAAGGCACGCGCCCAGCGCGCGCTCGATCGGGCCCGCAAAGGCGAAGACTTTGCCACACTGGTACGCGAGTTTTCTGACGCCACCGACCTGTCCAGTGGTGGCCAGCTCGGGCTGCGCACCGTCAGCCGTTACCCCGACCTGTTTGCTGCTGCGACACAAGCGCTGACGGTTGGTGACGTAACTGAACTAGTGCGTTCGCCCGCCGGATTTCACGTGCTCAAGGTGATCGAAAAAATCAATCCGAATCTGCCCACCATGGCGGTAACGCAGAGCCACGCTCGCCACATCCTGTTGGTGCCCGGCGTCAATCTCAGTGAAGCCGCAGCGCGCGAGAAATTGAGCGAATTCAAGAAACGGGTGGTCAACGGCAAGGCCGACTTTGCTGCGCTGGCGCGCGAGCATTCACAGGACGGCAGCGCTGCCAAGGGCGGCGATCTGGGCTGGAGTAGCCCGGGGACGTTTGTGCCCGAGTTCGAGACCACGCTGAACCGGTTGACGCCGGGTGAAGTCAGCGACCCGCTGTTGTCGCGCTTTGGTCTGCACCTGATCCAGTTGCTGGAGCGACGCAAGGCCAGCTTGGCACCCGAGCAACAGCTTGACGCGGTCCGTGCGCTGTTGCGCGACAAAAAGGCTGACCAGGCGTATCGCTCGTGGTTGCAGGAGGTGCGCGCTCGCGCTTACGTGGAACTGCGCGAACCACCGCTGTGAACGCCCGCCAGGCGACGCGTGCCGTGCGCGCTCAAATCAGCAGCGCCAGCGGTCACCTGGCGCGACGCCGTTTTGGCCAGCACTTCTTGGTCGATGACGCCATCATCGACGCCATCGTTACCGCGATCGCGCCACAGCCCGGGCAGACCATGGTCGAAATCGGTCCGGGGTTGGCGGCGTTGACGCTGCCCTTGCTGGCGCACATCGGCCACTTGAGCGTGATCGAGCTGGACCGCGATTTGGCGCAGCGCCTGCGCGCCGACCAGCGTCTGGACGTGATCGAATCGGATGTATTGAAAGTGGACTTTACGCAAGTGGCGCAAGCACTGTCTGCTACTAAATTGCGAGTTGTCGGCAACCTGCCCTACAACATCTCGACGCCGATCCTGTTCCACCTGCTGGCGCACGTAGCAGTGATCCAAGACCAGCACTTCATGTTGCAAAAAGAGGTGATCGAACGCATGGTGGCGCAGCCAGCCAGCGCTGCTTATGGCCGCCTGAGTGTGATGCTACAGTGGCGCTACGCAATGGAAAATGTGTTGGCGGTGCCGCCTGCAAGCTTTGACCCACCGCCGCGTGTCGAAAGCGCGGTGGTTCGCATGGTGCCGCACGCCCAGCCACCCGCTGTCAACCAGCCTCTGCTGGGTGAGCTGGTAAAAGTAGCTTTTAGCCAACGCCGCAAACTGCTGCGCCACACGCTGGGCCGCTGGCTACAAGAAAAAAAATTTTCCGGTACCTTTGACGTCCAACGCCGGGCCGAAGAAGTGGCAACCGGCGAATACGTTCAGTTGGCGCAAAACCTGGCAGCCAGCCTGGTTAGCGGAGACGGTAGCTGAATGGGGGTCAGATCCGGTCGCGTAGCGCAACGGCTCTGACCCCCATCCTGCGGCTTGTACAGATGTCAGGCCGCGGTCCAATAACCGGCGTTAAAGGGACTGCTCATGCGCAGCGCCTGCGGTGAGATGTCGAGCAATTTGTCGGTCGGCATTTTTTCGCCGGACTCGGTTAGCACTTCAATCGGTGCATGGCCGTTGACAGCGTTGATTGGTTGTGCCTGGTTCGCCCGTTCTGCTTGGCTGGTGTGTGCAGAACGGGCTACAGAAAAGAATAGAAACATCTGAATGGTATTTTTCGGTCGCCCCAGTAGTCAGCGGTATCACGAAAAATATCGAGCAACTGCTCACGCGCCTCTTTGTCAAACTTGGCATGGGCCGGGATGTGTTCCAGCGCCACAATAAAACCGGGTTGTGGCCCGGACTTGTGCACCGGGTCGGTCATGCTGTCGTAGAGCGAATCAAAATTCTTGCCCACCGCCACCGCCAGCATGAACTGCTGGCCAATCATGTCCAGAATGTCTTGCTTGCTCTGGGCATTGGCCAAATTCGCGTACAAAAAATGCTGCCCGAGCGCCGTCGCTGCTTCTTGCAGGTCGGGCACCCGAAAGGCCCGGATCGACTGGACGATATTTGGACGCACTCCCTTGAGCAGGGAATCAGCCGCCGCTACAGGTGGCTTCAGGGTGGCAATGGCAGGCGACATATTCATTTGCTTTTCACTTCTCAAAATAGAAATACAACTCAAGGCAACATTCGCCGGAAACTCTGGTAACGGTCTGGCAGGGTGGCTCGGGGTGGCAGCAAAACCTCGGGGTTTACCCGGGTTCACAGGGCGCGTAGTGTCGATGATTTGGCCAAAAAAAGCAAGCCACTGCCCAATAAATAGGCAGATGACTACGGATTTGCCACCGATTTGCCGCGATCCGGCCCGGTTACGCCCGAGCCGTGGTGGCTTTAGCGAGTAGCGTTGGCGTCTGCCACGGTCAGCGCCGTCATGTTGACAATGCGCCGCACCGTGGTACTGGCGGTCAGGATGTGCGCCGGCTTGGCTGCTCCCAGCAACACCGGGCCGACCGCAATACCACCGCCGGCTGCCGTTTTGAGCAGGTTGTAGGCAATGTTGGCAGCGTCAATATTAGGCAACACCAGCAAGTTGGCGTCACCGTGCAGCGTGCTGTTGGGCATGATCAGATGCCGTTCGGCGCCGTCAAGCGCCACGTCACCGTGCATTTCGCCATCCACCTCAAGTTCGGGCGCCTGTTCACGCAGCAGCGCCAGCGTGTCACGCATCTTGAGCGCGCTGGGCTGACTGCTGCTGCCAAAATTGGAATGGCTCAGCAGCGCCACCTTGGGCGGGATACCAAAACGGCGCATTTCTTCAGCCGCCATGCGGGTGATTTCGGCCAGTTGCTCGGCCGTAGGGTCGTAGTTAATGTGCGTGTCCACCAGAAACAG
The DNA here is from genome assembly GCA_028711355.1 of Rhodoferax sp. GTDB lineage: Bacteria > Pseudomonadota > Gammaproteobacteria > Burkholderiales > Burkholderiaceae_C > Rhodoferax. The sequence continues at coordinate 1,476 of JAQTSL010000161.1, read as the reverse complement.
TTGCCGCCCAGGCAGCATCAGGCCGTTCATGGCGGCGTAGGTCTTGACACCTTCGCGCCGGCCGATGACCTGATCGATGTAGTTCAGGTGCAGCGCGGTGGTACCCCAAGTGCCGCAGATCATGCCATCTGCAAAGCCCTTGTGCACCAACATCGCCGCAATCAGCGACAAGCGCCGACGCATATCGATCTTGGCCATTGGCGCGGTCACACCCTTGCGCTCGGTCATGCGATGGTAGGTTTGCCAGAAGTCACGGTAACGCTCGTCGTGCTCAACGTTGACAACTTCGTAATCGACACCCTGTTGCAGCCGCAGGCCGAATTTTTCGATCCGCGCCGCGATCACCTTGGGGCGCCCAATGAGCGTGGGCAAGGCCAGATTTTCATCGACCACGATTTGCGCGGCCCGCAACACGCGTTCATCCTCGCCTTCGGAGAAGGCTATGCGCTTCTTGAGTGCTTTTTTGGCGGCGGTAAAGATTGGCTTCATCACCGTACCCGAGGCATAAACAAAGTTTTGCAACTTCTCACGGTACGCCGTCATGTCCGTGATGGGGCGCTGCGCCACGCCGGAATCCATCGCCGCCTGCGCTACCGCCGGTGCCACCTTGATCATCAAGCGCGGGTCAAATGGCTTGGGGATCAGGTATTCGCGGCCAAACGCCAGCGGCTCACCGGCGTACGCCGCCGCCACCACCTCGCTCTGTTCGGCCTGCGCCAGTTCGGCAATAGCGTGTACCGCGGCCATCTCCATCTCGACCGTGATGGTGGTCGCGCCCGCGTCCAGCGCGCCGCGAAAGATGTACGGAAAGCACAGGATGTTGTTGATCTGGTTCGGGTAGTCGCTGCGCCCGGTGCCGATGATGGCGTCGTCGCGCACCGACTTGACTTCTTCGGGCGTGATCTCAGGCGTCGGGTTGGCCAACGCAAAAACGATTGGGTTGGGCGCCATGCGCGCGACCATGTCCTTTTTGAGCACGCCCCCGGCCGACAGACCCAAAAAGACATCGGCGCCTTCGATCACTTCAGCCAGACTGCGCGCCGCCGTGGGTTGCGCGTACTGCGCCTTGTCGGGGTCCATCAGTTCGACGCGGCCCTCATACACCACACCAGCCAGGTCGGTCACCCAGACGTTTTCGCGCAGAATGCCAAGTTTGACCAGCAAGCCGACGCAGGCCAGCGCAGCCGCGCCGGCACCCGAAGTGACCAGCTTGACTTGGGTAATGTCCTTGCCCGCCACCTTCAGGCCATTCATGATGGCCGCACCGACCGTAATGGCGGTGCCGTGCTGGTCGTCGTGAAACACCGGAATCTTCATGCGCTGGCGCAGCTTGCGCTCCACGTAGAAGCAATCGGCGCCTTGATGTCTTCCAGGTTGATGCCGCCAAATGTTGGCTCCAGCGAGGCAATGATGTCAACCAGCTTGTCGAGGTCTTTCTTTTCGTCGATCTCGATGTCAAACACATCGATGCCGGCG
>JAQTSL010000160.1 GCA_028711355.1 Rhodoferax sp. | reverse complement strand
TCATCGGCGGGTCGCTGAACGCCCGCGCCACGCGCAGTGATTTTGGTTTATGAAAAACTTCGGCCGTGGGTCCGTATTGCAGCAACTCCCCCCGGTCAAGCACAGCGGTGTAACCACCCAGCAACAGCGCCTCACCGGGCTCGGTCGTGGCATAAATGACCGTTGAATGCCCTTCTGCAAACAGCGCACTGAGTTCGTCGCGCAACTCTTCGCGCAGCTTGTAATCCAGATTCACCAAGGGCTCGTCGAGCAACACCAACGGTGCCCCCTTGACCAACGCCCGCGCCAGCGCCACCCGCTGCTGCTGCCCACCCGAAAGCTCGGCCGGGTAACGATCCAGGAACATGTCAATGTGCAGCTTTTCAGCCAGCGCTTGCACTTGCTGATCAACATTTTTGGCCCCGCTCAGTTTCAACGGCGAAGCAATGTTGTCGCGCACGGTGAACGACGGATAGTTGATGAACTGCTGATAAACCATGGCCACGTTGCGCTTGCGCACGGGCACACCGACCACACTTTGCCCGTTCGCCTGCACGTCGCCACTACTGGGAACGTCCAGGCCCGCCATGATGCGCATCAGGCTGGTCTTGCCCGACTGGGTGGCCCCCAGCAGCACCGTTACGGCACCGCTACACGGCTGCAAACTCATCGGATACAGCCAGGTCTGGTCGTTGACTTTTTTAGTTATGCCCTCAAGCGTCAAGTGCATTACGCAACCTTTATAAAAATGCCATGCAGAAAAGTTAGTACGGCCAATTATTGTTCGTTTTAATTCTTTTTTTATCGGTATTTACCCTATATCGATTCGTTTTGATTCGTTTTAGCATTGAGGCCTGCATCAACAACGCCAAAATACCGTCATGAAACCCAACCCCCGACAACTCAATCTGTTGGCTGCCGTGCAACAACAAGGCTCCGTCACCGTTGAGCATTTGGCCGACCGGCTGGGGGTCACGCTACAAACCGTCCGCCGTGACGTGCAACGCATGGCCGACGAAGGTCTGCTAACGCGTTTTCATGGCGGTGTACGGGTGCCGAGCTCTACCGTAGAAAACATTGCGCATCAACAGCGTGAGACGTTGCACGCCGAGGGCAAAAACCGCATAGCCAAAGCCGTGGCGGCAGCAGTGCCGCCAGACTGTTCGCTGATTCTGAACATTGGCACCACCACGGAAGCCATTGCCCGTGCGCTGCTGCATCACACCGGGCTACGGGTCATTACCAACAACCTCAATGTAGCCACCATCCTGAGCGCCAACCCAAAGTGCGAGGTGATTGTGGTGGGCGGTGTAGTGCGTGGCCGCGACCAGGGCATTGTGGGTGAGGCGGCGGTGGATTTCATCGGCCAGTTCAAGGTGGACATCGCCATCATCGGTATCTCGGCCATCGAAGCCGATGGCTCCCTGCGCGACTATGACTTTCGCGAGGTTAAGGTATCGCAAACCATCATCTCGCACGCCCGCGAGGTCTGGCTGGCCGCCGACAGCAGTAAATTCAATCGTCCCGCCATGGTCGAGGTGGCCAACTTGCACCAAATTGACCGCCTGTTTACCGACGCCCCCCCGCCCGACCCGTTTCCCGCCTTGTTAAACGAGGCTCAAGTCCGTTTTGAGGCAGCGCTATGACTTATTTACTTGCCCTGGACCAGGGCACCTCCAGTTCACGCAGCATCGTCTTCGACGGCCAAGGACAGGTCGTAGCGTTGGCGCAGCAAGAGCTGACGCAGCACTACCCCCAACCCGGCTGGGTCGAACACGACCCACTGGAAATCTGGCGTACCCAACTGGCCACCGCGCATGAAGCCCTGGAAAAAGCAGGCATCACGGCACACCAGGTGCGCGCCCTGGGCATCACCAACCAACGCGAAACCACGGTGGTCTGGCATCGCGAAACCGGCCTGCCCATTCACAACGCCATCGTCTGGCAGGATCGGCGCGCCGAGCCCACCTGTGTGGCTTTGCGCGCGCGTGGCCTGGCCCCCGTTATTCAGGCCAAAACCGGTCTGTTGGTGGATGCGTATTTCTCTGGTACCAAACTCAAATGGATCTTGGACAATGTTCCCGGTGCGCGCCAACAGGCAGCCAACGGGGAACTGGCGTTTGGCACCGTCGATAGCTGGCTGATCTGGAACATGACTGGCGGTGCGGTCCATGCCACCGATGTCAGCAACGCTTCTCGCACCATGCTGTTCAACGTTCACACCAACCAGTGGGACGTCGCATTGCTGAAGGCGTTAGATATTCCAGCCAATCTGCTGCCTACCGTACAAGCCTCCAGCAGCTTGTTTGGCGAGATCCGCGCCGACTTGTTGGGGGCAGCGATTCCGATCGGCGGTGTGGCTGGTGACCAGCAAAGCGCCCTGTTTGGCCAGGCCTGTTTCAAGCCTGGCATGGTGAAAAACACCTATGGTACCGGCTGCTTCATGCTGATGCACACCGGCCACAGCTTCCAGACTTCAAGCAACGGCCTGATTACTACCAGCGCGGCGCAAACTACGGAGCGACCGGAATTTGCCCTGGAAGGCAGTGTGTTCGTGGGGGGTGCCGTCGTGCAGTGGCTGCGCGACGGTTTGCATGCCATCCGCAGCAGCGCGGAGGTGCAAGCGCTGGCCGAATCGGTACCCGACGCTGGCGGCGTGATGCTGGTGCCCGCCTTTACCGGTTTGGGTGCGCCTTACTGGCAACCCGACGCGCGTGGCTCGATTCTGGGCCTGAGCCGGGGCAGCACGCTAGCGCACATTGCCCGCGCCGCGCTGGAGAGCATCGCCTACCAAAGTGCCGCATTGTTATGTGCCATGAGCCGCGACGCGCGGCAGGCTGGCGGCGTGGCGGTGTCAGAGCTGCGGGTGGACGGAGGCGCCTGCGTCAACAACCTGCTGATGCAGTTCCAGGCCGACTTGCTGGGCATCCCGGTGGTGCGCCCGTTGGTCACTGAAACCACCGCCCTGGGCGCTGCCTATTTGGCCGGTCTGGCCACCGGCGTCTTCCAAAGCACCGCCGAGCTGGCAGCACTCTGGCAGGCCGAGCGCCGCTTTGAACCCGCCATGCCGACCGAGCAAGCCGCATTGCACATGGCACGCTGGGAACATGCGGTGAAAAAGACCGTTCTTTAGATAAACTTGCGGGGCAGACCACTCGCGCAGCGATCTGCTCTGCCCTCAACTGATGAAGAAAGTTAGACTCGCGGCTTCTTTCAATGCTTTCGCAGCGTCACGGCTGCGCACCCTTTTATGAGCGAACACATTGCATTCATCGGCGGCGGCAACATGGCCAGCGCCATCATCACCGGCCTACAGAAGCAAGGCACGTCACCGCAGCAAATCAGCGTTGTCGAGCCTGACCCGGTTGCGCGTGACAAACTGAATGCCAGCTTTGGCGTTCAGGCCCAAGCACAGGCCGATGCGTCTCTGGACACAGCCACGCTGGTGGTCTGGGCCGTCAAGCCTCAAGTTTTCAAAGATGCCGCGGCCAGCGTTGCTCCCTTCACCCGTCAGGCGCTGCATTTAAGTGTGGCCGCAGGCGTGCGCAGTGACAGCATCACCCGCTGGCTCGGCACCGAGCGCGTCGTGCGCGCCATGCCCAACACCCCGGCGTTGGTGGGCCAGGGCATCACCGGTCTGTACGCCCGCGCGGGTGCCACCCAAGCCGACCAGCAGCGCGTCAGCGACCTGCTGACCAGTACCGGAGCGTCGATCTGGTTCGACGCTGAGGACAAACTTGACGTTGTGACCGCCTTGTCGGGCTCTGGCCCAGCCTACGTCTTCTATTTCATGGAAGCCATGACCACGGCCGGCACCGAAATGGGCCTGAGCCGTGAGCAGGCGCAGCAGTTGACCATTGCCACCTTTGCCGGTGCCAGCGCACTGGCGCAAGCGTCCAGCGACGCGCCACAGGTGCTGCGCCAGCGCGTCACCTCCAAAGGCGGCACCACTTTTGCCGCCATTTCCAGCATGGAAGACAACGACGTACGTGCGCTGTTCATCGACGCGATGTACGCCGCACGCGAACGCGCCAAACAACTGGGTGACGAATTCGGCGCCGACTAACGTTCATCCGAGAAAATCCATTAGGCAGGTGTTCGACCCGGCACAGCGGTTGGCGGCCGATTTGCGGTCATTTTGGACGGTCATTCGTTGTCCATCGCTGGGCTATGGACGCCTGACGCCCGCCCAAACTGCCTCGCAACTCGCCTCGCCAGCCATCTGTGCCCCAATGGACTTTCTCGGTTCATGACAACAAAGCCACCTCGAAGCATGAAAAATCGCTGTCATTGCGGACCCCGATCCGCAATCCATGGCTTCAAATTCATGGATACCGGGTCGTGGCCCGGTATGACAACCTGTTCTTTCACATTAACCTGCGTCAATTTACCGGCTGGCGTAGCCTAGCGCCAGCCCGGCAAACACGGTAAAACCCAACCAGTGATTGAGCCGAAACGCCTTGAAGCAGCCGTCACGGGTACGTGTTCGGATCAGCGTAAAGTGCCACCCCACCTGCACCAACGCGGCCACAATTGCTATATAAAATAAAGCACTTTGCGCATATTTCATAAGCGCTAGCGCCCAAATTGTTATAAATCCAAAATAGCACGCCAGCACCATCGGCAAATCCCACTGCCCCAGCGTAATGGCCGACGTCTTGATGCCAATCTTCAGGTCGTCATCGCGGTCCACCATGGCGTATTCGGTGTCGTAGGCCAGCACCCAGCATAAATTGCCCGCCATCAACACCCATGCCAGCGGCGGCACCTGTCCCTGCACCGCAGCAAACGCCATCGGGATGCCCATGCTAAACGCCAACCCCAGCACCGCCTGCGGCATCGACACCAAGCGCTTGCTGTAAGGATAGACCAGCGTCACCGCCAGCGCCGCAAACGACAGCATGACCGTCAGCCGATGGGTGGTCAGCACCAACGCAAACGCCAGCAGCGCCAGCAGCGCACCCAACGCCAGCGCCTCGGGCACCGGTAACGCGCCGCTGGTGACCGGGCGCTGCGCGGTGCGCTTGACATGACGGTCAAAGTCGCGGTCCGCCACGTCGTTGATGCAACAGCCGGCGCTGCGCATCAGAATCGTGCCCAGCACAAAAACGCTCAGCAGATGCCAGCCCGGAAAACCACCGGCCGCCACCCACAGCGCGCTCAGCGTCGGCCACAGCAGCAGCAACCAACCGGCCGGACGGTTCCAGCGAATCAGGTCCAGGTACAAAGAAAGACGGCGACTTAAACCAGCGCCAGGCGGCAAGGCGGGTAAATTCACAAGCCCTCTTTTGATAAATGAAGTTATTTGCTTTTATTTTAATAGCTGTCCACGCTTATTTCATAAGCGCTATAGCTCATTTTAGGTCTCAAGACAGGCGCTCCACACCCGGCAACTCGCAGGCGTAAATGGCGTTGCGCAGCGCAGCAATCGCCTCGTAGCGGGTAAAGCTGCGGCGCCACGCCAGCACCACCCGGCGCTTGGGCGCTTCCCCGGCAAAAGGCAGGTATTTGATGAACGGGACTTCATCGCCCCGGCGCTTGGGCCTGGGTTCCAGCGCCCCTTTGGGCACGCTCAGGCGCGGCACCAGCGTGACACCCATGCCAGCGGCCACCATGTGCTTGATGGTTTCCAGCGACGAGCCCTCAAAACTCTTGCGGATGCCCGCAGCGTTGCTGGAAAAGCGGGCAAACTCCGGGCACACCTCCAGCACATGGTCGCGAAAGCAATGCCCCGCGCCCAGCAGCAGCATGGTTTCGTTTTTCAGTTGTTCGCTGGTCACATCAGTTTGTCTGGCCAACGCATGGTTGCATGGCAGCGCCGCCATGAAAGGCTCGTCGTACAACGGGGCAATCGCCAGCCCCGCGTCCGGGAACGGTTCGGCCAGAATGGCGCAGTCAATTTCGCCGGTGCGCAGCATCTCCAGCAGCTTGACGGTAAAGTTTGCCTGTAGCATCAGCGGCATTTCCGGCGTGCGCCGGATTATTTGGCGGACCAAGTCGGGCAGCAAATACGGGCTAATGGTGTAGATCACGCCCAACGCCAGCGAACCGGCTAGCGGGTTTTTACCGCGTTTGGCAATCTCTTTGATGGCCGCAGCCTGCTCCAGCACGCTCTGCGCCTGACGCACGATGTCCGCCCCCAGAGACGTCACTGACACCTCGTTGGCGCTGCGCTCGAACAGCTTCACCTCCAGCTCTTCTTCGAGCTTTTTGACCGCTACCGACAGCGTCGGCTGCGAAACAAAACAGGCCTCAGCGGCCTTGCCAAAATGGCGCTCACGCGCCACCGCCACAATGTATTTCAGTTCAGTCAGTGTCATGGCGCGTATTGTCTTATCAGAAGTTGAAGTCGGCCAGACCAAGGGAAAACAAGTAGGCGTTAACCGGAAATTTGCCGATCAAAACTGATTTATATCAATGTAACTGACACTCTAAAGACTAGCATTGATCGTTAGGAGAGTTGCCATGTTTGATCTACCCCTCAAATCTGTCATGGAGCGCAAAAAGTTTCTGACTGCGTCCCCTGACAAAACTGTGACCCAGGCAGCGCGCCTGATGGCCAACAAGAATACCGGCGCCGTGCTGGTGCTTGAGGACGACCAACTGGTGGGCATTTTTACCGAGCGCGACATGGTCTTTCGCGTCATCGCCAAGGGACTGAACCCGACAACCACGCTGCTGCGTGAGGTGATGACACCCAACGTCAAGGCACTCGACGCCAGCCAGTCTTATGGTCACGCGCTGGTGATCATGCAAGAACACGGTTTTCGCCATGTACCGGTGCTCGAACACGGCCACGCCGTTGGCATCATCTCGTCGCGCAACGCGATGGACCCCGACCTGGACGAGTTTGTCACCGACGAGCGTCGGCGGGTTCATTACCAGTAGTCCCAGCGCGCTCACGCCTTCAGGTAGTCAGCCTTTGCCCCGAGCCAGCGCTGCATATGCTTGGCGGCCAACGCCGGGTACTGGTCCAGCATCAGCGGTGCGCTGCGTCGGGCCCAGTCCAGCAGAGCGGTGTCGGCCTCCAGATCGGCAAAGCGCAACATGGCATCGCCCGACTGACGTGCACCCATAAACTCACCCGGGCCGCGAATTTGCAGGTCGCGCCGCGCGATCTCAAAACCGTCGTTGGTCTCGGCCATGGCGCGCAGCCGTTCGCGCGCGGTCTGGCCCAGACCCGGCGCGTCGCCGGTGGCGTACAGCAACACGCAGGCCGAGGCCACCGCGCCACGGCCAACACGCCCGCGCAATTGGTGCAACTGGCTCAGGCCAAAACGCTCGGCGTGCTCAATCACCATCAAGCTGGCGTTGGGCACATCGACCCCGACTTCGATCACCGTGGTACTGACCAAAACACCCATTTGACCGGCTGTGAACAGACTCATCACAGCCTTCTTTTCAGCGCTGGGCATACGGGAATGCAACAGGCCAACCATCACACCAGGCAACGCAGCGCTCAACTGCGCGTGCGTGGCGGTAGCGTTACGCAGATCCAGCACCTCGCTTTCTTCAATCAACGGACAAACCCAGTAGATTTGGCGACGCTGCGCCACCTGCGCGCTGATACGTTCAATCACCTGGTCGCGCCGCGCATCGTGGATCACCCGGGTCACCACCGGTGTGCGCCCAGGCGGCAGTTCATCCAGCGTCGAGACGTCCAGGTCAGCGTAGTAGCTCATGGCCAGTGTGCGCGGAATCGGCGTGGCGGTCATCATCAGAAGATGCGGTTCCACCCCGGTTGCGGGTTGACTTGGTGTAGCGACTTCGCCGTCCAGGGGTGCAACGCCCGGTGGCCCGGCAAAACTGGTTTCATGGTGCTCCTGCTTCAATGCCGCGTTACCCTCGTCACCGGTTGTCTTGGCGCGCAGCGCCAGGCGCTGTGCCACGCCAAAGCGATGCTGCTCGTCAATGATGGCTAGCGCCAGGTTTTTAAACTGAACCTTGTCCTGGATGATGGCGTGGGTACCCACCACCAGATGCGCCTGACCGCTGGCAATCAGCGACAGCATCTCGCGCCGCTGTTTGACTTTTTGGCTGCCCGTGAGCCAGGCCACGGTCAAGCCCAGCGGCTGCAACCAGGCGACCAGCTTGGCAAAATGCTGTGTCGCCAGGATTTCGGTCGGGGCCAT
>JAQTSL010000159.1 GCA_028711355.1 Rhodoferax sp. | reverse complement strand
CTACCGCCAAGCCTGGACTGATCCACTGCCGGTCGCCTGCAAAACCGCCTGGGCCTACCTGCAGGCCCAGGCCGCCAATGCCCAGTTGCCGCCCGACAAGTCTCCCAAAGACCCGCAGATCGCCGCCCGCGCCACGTTCGACACTCAGCCCGGCGCAAAATTTCCCGGTGAGTGGGCGCAATCGGCCTACTTGCAGCGTGCGTTTGATGGCTACGGCGATATTGCTGAAGGTTTACCGATATGGGCGCAAACCCTTTATGGGGATTTGGCTGCGTGGTTGACGTTTGGGCAAGAAAATGAAGATCAGCAGCGGTTCTGAGCGTGAGGTTGACGACTTCATGCTCACTCGTTACGCCTGCTAACCATTGCTGCCAAAAATTTGGCCACGGAAATGACCAGCCACAATGTGCAGCAAGACGATTTGCAGGGTGAGCCGTCCATTACCCGTGAGCACGTTAGCAACAACGACAGCGTCAGGACCATGCTGGGCCAGCGTGGCATCCAGCCCGAGCGTCTGCTTGCTGAAGAAGACATCAAGAAACTGGAGCGGCGCGTCAAGAGCGACGAGAAAAGGTTCGAAAAACAAGCGGGTAAGTTGCCAAAACCGAACGATGAATGATATGCAAAAACTAAAAATGCACAGCCCCGACCTGACACAGGCCAACATCGACAAGCTGGCTCAGTTTTTTCCGAACTGCGTGACCGAAGCCCGTGGTACTGATGGCGTGGTGAAACGCAGCATCGACTTTGACCAGTTGCGCCAGGAGCTGTCCACCTCCATCGTGGAAGGCCCGCAAGAGCGTTACCAGCTCAATTGGCCCGGCAAACGCGAAGCGCTGCTGACGGCCAATGCTCCTATTGCCAAAACGCTGCGCCCCTGCCGCGCTGAGAGCGTGGACTTTGACACCACGAAAAACCTGTTCATTGAGGGTGACAACCTCGACGCGCTGAAATTGTTGCAAGAGACCTACCTGAACAAGGTCAAGATGATCTACATCGACCCGCCGTACAACACCGGGAATGACTTCATTTACGAGGATGATTTTGCGGAAACCTCTGAAGCTTACAAATTGAGGTCCAACCAAAATGATTCGGCTGGGAACAGATTAATCGCCAACACAGAGGCCAATGGAAGATTCCATTCTGATTGGCTGACGATGATGTATTCGCGACTCAAACTTGCCAAAAATTTACTTCACGATGAAGGCGTAATTTTTATTTCGATTGATGATGGTGAAGTTTCAAATCTCAGAAAAATCTGTGATGAGATTTTCGGGCATGAGAATTTTCTTGCAGATTTCATTTGGAAAAAGAGAACTGGATCGAATGATTCTCAAAACATGGTCAGCTTGGACCATGATTACGTGGTTGCCTTTTGCAAGACTCATGCTGCCAAGTTGAACGGAGTCATCAAAGACTCGTCAAATTACAAAAATCCTGATTCCGACCCGCTCGGTCCTTGGGCAAGAGATAACTTGACGTGCAATAAAACGGCATCCGAACGGCCAAATCTTTTTTATCCAATAGTGGACCCCGCAACCGGAATTCAATTCGAATGCAATCCCAATAGGGTTTGGGCGTATGAGCGGGAACGAATGGCGCGAAATATCGGGGAAGGAAAGGTGATATTTCCAAAGCCGGGCGGTACGCCAATGTACAAACGACACTTGTCTGAGCTGAGGTCGGACAGGAAGCCATTCAGTTCAATCTTGGATACAACGATCAATACTGTCGCGACCAAGGAACTGCGGGATCTCATGGGAGGCCAAGTCTTTGACTATCCCAAAGGTGTTGAGCTCCTAAAACAGTTCATTGATCAGGGTGGATCTACGGACGATATTTTTTTGGATTTTTTTGCCGGGTCAGCCACAACAGCGCATGCAGTTATGGCACTCAACGCAGAAGATGGTGGTAATCGTCGATTCGTCATGGTCCAGTTGCCAGAATTATGTGAGCAGGCAACTGAGGCATATCGCGCTGGCTACCGTTCAATTCCCGAAATTAGTAAGGAACGCATCCGCCGTGCCGGTAAGAAAATCAAGCAAGCCAACGCCGGAAAGCCAGGCATCGAGAAGGTGGACGTTGGTTTCCGCGTGCTCAAAATCGACAGTTCCAACATGAAGGAGGTGTACTACACCCCCGATGCCGTGTCGCAAGACCTGTTGTCTGATCAGGTCAACAACATCCGCGAAGATCGCACCTCCGAAGACCTGCTGTTCCAGGTGCTGCTGGATTGGGGCGTTGACTTAGGCCTGCCCATCACGCAGGAATCCATGGCTGGTAAAGCTGTGTTCTTTGTCGATGCGAACTTGGCAGGAAGACCGGCGCTTGCCGCGTGCTTTGAAGAGGGCGTTAGCGAGGAATTCGTCAGGTTGCTGGCCAGGCGGGAGCCGCTGCGCGCCGTGTTCCGCGATGCCGGCTTTGCCAGCGACAGCGTCAAGATCAACGTCGAACAAATCTTCAAGCTGATGAGCCCCAGCACTGAGGTCAAAACTATTTAGAGTTCCGCGTAATATTGACCTATGCGTATTACTCCTGAACAAATTGTCGCTATCCGCACCAGTGCTACCCATCTTGCGGGCGATGCGGCTCGGGTCTGGCTGTTTGGTTCACGCGTGCGTGATGATGCGCGCGGTGGCGATGTGGACTTGATGTTGGAGTTGGATGAGGCAGTGGCTGAACCGGCGCAGCTCTCGGCCCGACTGGCTGCGCTGGTGTCGCGTGCCATGTATGGCCGCAAGGTGGACGTGCTGATCAAGGCACCCAATTTGAAGTTTTTGCCGATTCACACCATTGCACTAGCCGAGGGCATACGCTTATGAAAATAACACCGTCCCAATCGGCGCGCCTTGAATTTCTGGCGCGTGTGACCGAAAAAGCCTGCCAACATTTGCATGACACAGATGACCGTCTGTTTGGTGATCTGTTCACCGTAGAGAGGGCCCAAAAGATTGAAGCGGACCCTATTTTGGCCGAACGCCTGGACGCTTTTGTGTCGCGCTTTGGCAGATTGCAGGACATGATTGGCGACAAATTACTGCCTGCTTTGCTGAATGCGATGGCCGAGAAAACAGGGCCAGCCATAGACAACCTGGACAAAGCTGAAAAATTGGGCCTGATTGAGTCTGCCGATGTCTGGATGGAAATGCGTCGCCTCAGAAATCAGATGGTGCATGAATACATTGAAGATTTGGCAGTGCTGGCAAGCGCCCTGCGAAGTGGGCATGCTTTTGTGCCCGCGCTGGTAGCGGCGGCGAAGCGTTGCGCGGCTGAAACCCAACGGCTGCTTTCTGCCATGGCGGTTACACCTCCGTCAAAAGCATGAAGCTTAAATTCAAAAAACAGGCCTACCAGACCCATGCTGTCGAAGCCGTGGCGGATTGCTTTGCCGGGCAACCCAAGCGCGAGAGCTTGAACTACCGAATGGACCCAGGCCGCGCGGTAGATGTCAGCGGCCAGGCGGTAGCCGCGTTGGAATCAGACGGTTTCAAAAATGCTGATCTGGCCTTGACCCCCGGCCAGATGCTGGAAAACATCCATGCCGTGCAGCGCAGGCAAAACCTGTCCCTGTCCGCCGCACTGGTCAAAACCAAGGTGTGCGACATCAATCTGGACGTGGAAATGGAGACCGGCACGGGCAAGACCTATTGCTACGTCAAGAGCATGTTCGAGCTGAACGCCCGTTTTGGGTGGAGCAAGTTCATTGTGGTGGTGCCCAGCATTGCCATCCGTGAAGGCGTGCACAAGTCGCTGGAAATCACAGCAGAGCACTTTCTGGACGACTACAAGAAGCGCGCCCGGTTTTTCATCTACAACTCCAAGCAGTTGCACAATTTGGAGAGCTTTTCCAGTGACTCAGGGCTAAACGTCATGGTGATTAACGTGCAGGCCTTCAATGCCACGGGCAAGGATGCACGCCGTATTTATGAAGAGCTGGACGACTTTCAGTCTCGCAGGCCCATCGACGTGATCAGTGCCAACCGGCCCATCATGTTCCTGGACGAGCCGCAGAAGATGGAAGGCGGCAAGACGCTGGAAACGCTTGCCAACTTCAAACCGCTGGCGGTGTTGCGGTATTCGGCCACCCACAAGACGACCCACAACAAGATTCACCGGCTGGATGCGCTGGATGCGTACAACCAGAAGCTGGTTAAGAAAATCGCGGTGCGCGGCATCTCGGTCAAGGGTCTGACTGGCATCCATGCCTATCTGTACCTGGAGTCAATTGAGGTGTCCACCAGTGCCCCGGTGGCACGGGTGGAGTTGGAAATCAAGCAGAACAACGGCATCAAGCGCGTGCTGCGCAAACTGTCACGCAATGACAACCTGTTCGACCTGTCGGGTGATTTGGAGCAGTACCGGGGCTTTGTGGTGTCTGACATCAATGCGCTCACCAATGCGGTGACTTTTACCAATGGGCATGAGCTGGTGGCGGGCGAGGCCACGGGCGATGTCGGTGAATCGGCTTTGCGCCGCATTCAGATTCGCGAGGCAGTCAAAGCCCACTTTGAGAAAGAGCAGGCGCTGTTTGCCCAGGGCATCAAGGTGTTGTCGCTGTTTTTCATTGACGCGGTCAGCAAATACCGCAGCTACAACGATGCGGGCGAGCAACCCGGCGAGTACGCCCAGATGTTTGAGGAAGAGTACAACCTGCAATTGGCCGAAGTGCAGACGCTGGACGACACGCCTTACAACCGGTATCTGAAAGGCATTGCGACCACCAAAACGCACAATGGCTACTTCTCCATCGACAAGAAAACCAAGCGCATGGTGGACCCCGAGACGGGAAAAAAGTCCACCGAAGCCGACGATGTGGATGCGTATGACCTGATTTTGAAAGACAAAGAACGGCTGTTGTCGTTCGATGAGCCGGTGCGGTTTATCTTCTCGCACTCGGCTTTGCGTGAGGGTTGGGACAACCCCAACGTGTTCGTGATCTGCACTTTGAAGCACAGCGACAACACGGTCAGCCGCCGCCAGGAAGTCGGGCGCGGGCTGCGTTTATCTGTCAATCAGCATGGCGACCGCATGGACTTGCCCGCAACGGTGCACCAGATCAACGTGCTGACCGTGGTGGCCAGCGAGAGTTACAAGGATTTTGTGACCGCCTTGCAGCGTGATATCAACGAGGGATTGTCGGAGCGGCCACGCGAGGCCAACGAGTCCTATTTCACCGGCAAAGTGCTCAAAACCACAGCCGGTGACGTGGACGTGACCCCGCAACTGGCCAAGCAGATACACAAGTACCTGCTTAAAAACGACTACACCGATGATAAAGACCGCATCGCCGATGCCTACCATGAGGCCGAAAGGGAGGGCACGCTTGCAGCGTTACCACCCGAGTTGGCGGCGCATGCCGATGCCGTGTTTGCGCTGATCGACAGTGTGTTCAGCGATGCAAAGTTGCCTTTGCCAGAGGACGAGCGCAAGGCCAGAACCAACCCGCTGAACACCAATTTCGAAAAGACGGAATTCAAGGCACTGTGGAATTGCATCAACCGCAAGGCCGCATACACCGTGGAATTTGAAACGCCTGAGCTGGTGGCCAAGTGCGTGAAGGCTTTGGAGGCCGAGCTAAAAGTCAGCCCGATGCAGTACACCGTGGTGGCCGGTGAGCAAGCTGAAGTGGCAACGTATGTCGGGCTCGCCCAAGGCGAATCCTTCAAGGTGACCGAGTCCAACACGGATGTTCAACGTGCCTCAGCCCATTCCGCCGTCAAGTACGACCTGATTGGCCGACTGGCCGGTGAGACGCAACTGACCCGCACCACCGTGGCTACTGTTTTGCAGGGCATCACAGCAGCCGTGTTCAGCCAGTACCGCACCAACCCCGAAGACTTCATGCAAAAAGCGGCGCGCCTGATGAACGAGCAGAAGGCCACCGTGATCGTGGAGCACATTGCTTTTGAGCCCACAGGTGACACGCATACCATCGACATCTTCACCCAGGGCAAGCCCAAGGAAGGTTTTAGCAAGGCAGTCAAGGCCGACCACCATATCTACGACTACGTGTTCACCGACTCCAAAAACGAACGCGATTTTGTGCGCGAGCTCGATGCCAGCGCCGAGGTGGTGGTGTACGCCAAACTACCACGCGGCTTTTTCATCCCCACCCCGGTAGGCAACCACAACCCCGACTGGGCCATCGCGTTCCAGGCGGGCAAGGTCAAGCACGTGTACTTTGTTGCCGAAACCAAGGGCTCCATGTCGAGCATGGACTTGCGCAAAATCGAGGAGAGCAAGATCGAATGCGCCCGCAAGTTTTTTGCCAAGATTACCTCGAACCAGGTCAAGTACGACGTGGTGGACGGGTATGGGAAGCTGATGGAGTTGGTGGCTTTGCGTTAAACGCGGCAAACTGCTTGACGCTAATGACAAAACCCTCCAGCCAGCCTCTGAACCCCCTGACGCTGCCGCTCTCAGGGTTGCAACTGATCGAGGCCTCGGCCGGCACCGGCAAAACCTGGACGCTGGCGGCCTTGTATGTGCGGCTGGTGCTGGGCCATATGTCTGCATCCAAGCAGCCCGGCCTTGCGCTGTACCCGCCGCAGATTCTGGTGATGACCTTCACCGAGGCTGCCACCGCCGAGCTGCGTGAGCGCATCCGCGCCCGGCTGGCGCAGGCAGCCAAATACTTTCAGGCCGGTGACGACGCGCTAGCCGATGATTTTTTGTGTGCCTTGCACTCTGAACTGGAACCATCGAGCTGGCCTGAATGCTCCGCCCGGCTGGACCTGGCCGCGCAGTGGATGGACGAAGCTGCCATCTTCACTATCCACGGCTGGAGCAGCCGCATGCTCAAAACCCATGCCTTTGACAGCGCCAGCCTGTTCACCCAGACCCGACTTGAGGACAGCGAGCAACTCAAGCTCAGTGTGGTGCAAGACTATTGGCGCAAATGGTTTTATGCGCTGGACGCCGACACGCTGGCGGCGCTGGACGGCTTGGCCGACACGCCGCGAACGCTGCTGACCAAGCTCAAGGAGCGCTGGCGCGTGGCCGAGCGCGCCCCGGCCACCGAGGTGCCCGCGTTGACCGCGCCCGATGTGGCACTGGCCGAGTGGTCGCGCTGGCAGCAGCAACGCCAGGCCTTGGAAGCTCCGGCGCGTGCTGCGTGGACCGAAGACGTGGTGACACAGGTACGGGAAGCCGCTGCCAACAAGGCCCTGAAAAATTACCGTGCCGATTGGCTCACCAGTTGGCTGGAACAAATGGCCGACTGGTCGCAAGGCGCGGACATCGACCTGCAAACGCTGGCGCGTTTCAGCCGCCAGACCCTGACCGACAAGGGCTGGGCGCAGGCGGCACATTTCCCTGCGTTTGAGCTGCTGCAAACCCTGTGCGACTGCCTGGCGCAGCAGCCCGGCATCACCGAGGCCTTGCTGGCTCACGCGGCAGTGGCGGTCAGCGCCGCCTACCAGCGCGCCAAGCAGCAAGCGGCGCAGTTTGATTTTTCTGACCTGCTGCAAAACCTTTACCGCGCGCTGCAAGAGGGCGATGGCCGACTGGCCACGGCGATTGCCGCGCAATACCCGGTGGCGCTGGTCGATGAATTTCAGGACACCGACCCCTGGCAGTTTGGCAGTCTTATCAAAATTTATAGCGGTTCACGCATGATAGACAAGGGCTACGGGCTGATTATGATTGGTGACCCGAAGCAAGCCATCTACAGCTTTCGGGGCGCCGATCTGGCCACTTACCTGCAAGCACGCGAGACAGCGCAGGGCATTTACACCTTGCCTGGCAACCACCGCGCCACGGCAGGCCTGGTGAGCGCGGTCAACCACATCTTTCAAAGTGCGCAAAAGCCGTTTGATGACGTGCCGTTTGAGCCGGTCAGCGCCTGCAACCCCAAAGTGCTGCCGCTGCTGGTCAATGGCCATGCGCAGGTGGCCATGACGGTATGGCATTTGCCGTTTGACAAAGTGCCCACCAAACCGGTGTTCATGGTCGCCATGGCCGCGCTGTTTGCCAGCCAGATGGTGGCGCTGCTGCAGTCGGGCGCGGCCCAGCCGGGGGCGATGGCGGTGCTGGTGCGCGACCGGTTCGAGGCCGCCGCCATGCGCCAGGCGCTGGCCGCGCGCGGCGTGCGCAGCGTCTATTTGTCCGAGCGCGAC
>JAQTSL010000158.1 GCA_028711355.1 Rhodoferax sp. | reverse complement strand
GTGACGACCTGAGCAATGAAAAAACGGTCTGGGAAGATGTCTCGGGCGGGCTCGACATGATCAATATTGGCAAGTTCACCATGGCCAGCCGGGCCTATTGCGGGCGCTTCAACTTCAACGGGGCCGACCAGCAAAAGCGCGTCGGTACGCTCTCAGGCGGTGAACGCGGTCGCTTGCACCTGGCCAAAACGTTGATTGCCGGTGGCAACGTGTTGATGCTCGACGAACCGTCCAACGACCTGGATGTGGAAACCCTGCGCGCGCTGGAAGACGCGCTGCTGGAGTTTGCCGGCTCCATCATGGTCATCAGCCACGACCGCTGGTTTCTGGACCGCATTGCCACCCACATTCTGGCCTGCGAAGGCGACAGCCAGTGGGTGTTTTACAGCGGCAATTACCACGACTACGAAGAAGACAAAAAGAAGCGTCTGGGTGAAGAGGGCGCGCGCCCGCACCGGATGCGGTTCAAGGCGCTGAGGTAGCGCACCTCCGCGACGCAGCGGCTTGCGCGGCTCCCGCCAGAGGCGTCAATTGTTTTGCAGCCGCAGGCGCACGCGCTCGATGTGGTTGCGCAGCGCGTACAGCTCGTTGGCGTAGGACAGCGGTACGCTGACTTTTTCGACCCTCGCTTCGAGTTGCAGCAGTTCTTCGATCAGATCGGCCATCGATGCGTTGGGCAGTGCAGCGCGGTCTTCAACGCTGCGCAACTGGCCGTACCAGCGAAACACGCGCGAGCGAATGCGAAACTCATACAGCGGCGGCACGATGCGGCTCAGCGGCAGCAAAATCGCCAGGATGATGCCCAGCGCCAGCCACATCCGCTCGATCAGGTTGGCGTAGGCAAACGGCAGGTAGCGTTGCAGCAGCGGTGGGCCGTTGCGGATGGTACGCAAGGCCTCGTCAGACACCGTAAATTCAGTGTGCTCGGCGTTCGGAAACTCACGCGCGCGGCTGAACCAGCCGGCCTGGCCGTGCAGGTTGAGCGCCGTCTGCGCCAGCAATTGCACGATGGCAGGGTGCACCGTGGGGCGCGCCAGCAGCGTGGTGGTGGTGGCCACCAGTTTCACGTCTTGCGGCGGCAGGTCTTTGGCCAGATCGACCACGCCGCGTGGTAGCGTGACCGGGCTCAGAAACGAAAAGCGCCGTGCATAGGCTTCGTTTTGAGCCACCTGTAGCAGCCGCACGCCCGGGGTTTGCAGCAGCATCTGCACCATCGGCGATTCGGGCGCCGAGGCAAACAGCAGGGCGTCGATGGCGCCGTCCAGAAACGCCACAGTGGCCGGTGTTTGTGACAGGTGGCTGAGCTTGAGCGTGCTCTCTTCCATGTGGTTGAGGTCAAACAACTGGCTCATCAACCGCGGCACACCGCTGCCTGGCGTGCCGACGTTCATGCGTAACTTGGCAAAGTCGCCGAGCGTTTTGAGCGGCCTGGCACTGCGGTAAAACAGCCATAGCGGCTCGACAAACAGGCTGCCCAGCGATTGCAGTTGTTGTTGTGCCTCGGACTGTGCATCGCCGTTGCCGCCCTGCACAAACGCCAGATCGACTTTGCCCTGGGCCAGCCACTGCAGATTTTGTGCGGCACCTTCAGATTCCAGCAGCCGGACCTGGATGCCGTAACCCGAAAGTGCCGCCGCGTAGCGCTTGCCAAACTCGTCGTAAGCGCTCTGCGCCGGGCCGGTGGCCAGCGTAACCTGGCGCGGCGGAATCGGGTCGAGCCAGAGGTAGGCCAGCGTCAAGAGTGCCACGGCCAGCAGCACCAACGGCCCGGCCGCTGTCAGCAGTGCGCGCACCGACAGCAGCGTGTCGCGCAACGGCTGGGACAGGGTGGCCAAACGGATTAGCCTGCCAGCGCGGCCTTGACGGCTTGCGACACCAACGCCATATCGGCTTTACCGGTCAATTGCGCCTTGACCGCGCCCATGACTTTGCCCATGTCGTTCGGGCCCTTGGCACCCAGATTGGTAACGATGGTGGCCACGGCGGCGGTCACTTCGGCCGCACTCAGGCGTTGCGGCAGGTAGCCCTGTAGCACCTTGATTTCGTCGCTTTCTTTATCAGCCAGGTCGATGCGCTGGGCCTGGGTGTAGGCGGCCACCGAGTCTTTGCGCTGCTTGATCATCTTGTCGATGATGCCGACCATCATCACGTCGTCCACCACCACGCGCTCGTCGACCTCTTTTTGCTTGACTGCGGCCAGCAACAGGCGGATGGTGCCCAGACGAAAACTGTCGTGGGCGCGCATGGCGGTTTTCATATCTTCGGTGATCTGGTCTTTGAGTGACATGGCAGGCTCCGGTAAAAGTGAAAGGTGAAACGCGATCAGGCCAATGGGAGCATCAGCAACAAAAAAAGCCCGCCTGAGCGTTCCCGGCGAGCTTTTTGTCAGGCTGCTAAGCCTTGATCAGTTGAGGACAGAGCAAATTTGCTGCGCAAATCTTGGCCTGTCCCGCAAATTATCAGAATAGCTTTTTGGGCAACTGCATCGCGCGGATGCGCTTGTAGTTGCGCTTGACGGCGGCGGCCTTTTTGCGCTTGCGCTCGGCGGTGGGTTTTTCGTAGAACTCACGGGCCCGCAAGTCGGTCAGCAGGCCCAGTTTTTCGATGGTGCGTTTAAAGCGACGCAGCGCTACGTCAAAAGGTTCGTTTTCTTTAACTCGGATAGTGGTCATTGAACAAAGTTACTCAAAATGTGCAGACTTCAAATTCTGGAAGATCGGGCCAAAACCTGAGCGTCGTGCGAAATTCCCCGCTTTAAAGTTGATCAGGCAGCGGAGTTTTGCCAGCAAAGCTGGGGATTATAGCCAGCTTGCAACGCCTGTTACGCGCACGCGAGTCGATTTGTGCCTGCACCGGCATCGGCTGTTATTCGCAGCGCAAGCAGCCCTTGCAGCACGTCCCCGATCACGATCACGCTGGGGCTGCCCAGTTGCTGTTCCACCATGGTGGCGTGCATCTGGTCGAGTCGGCACAGCGCATGGCGCTGCTCAGGCAGGCTGGCGTTCTGCACGATGGCGACCGGGGTGTGCGCATCCAGCCCCTGCAACAGCGCCTGCTGAATCGGCTCTGCGGTGCGTACGCCCATGTAAATCACCAGCGTCAGGCGCGCGGTGCGCGCCGTTTGGGCCAACGCCAGCCAGTCGGTGTCTTGCCCGTGCGGCGCGGCGTGGCCGGTGACAAAAATCACCCCCCGGGCGTGGTCGCGGTGCGTCAGCGGCACGCCCAGGGAGGTAACGGCGGCCAGCCCGGCGGTGATGCCGTTGACCACCGTGACGGCTATCCCTGCAGCCTGCAAGTGTTCCACCTCTTCGCCACCGCGGCCAAAGACGAACGGGTCGCCGCCTTTGAGGCGCACCACGTGCTCGCCTTCGCGCACCGCCATCAGGATCAATTTTTCAATGAACGCTTGCGGTGTGGAGCGGCAGCCGCCACGCTTGCCCACGTGGATCACCCGTGCACCGGGGGCGGCCAATGCCACCACCGCATCACTGACCAGGTCATCGACCAGCAGCAAGGTGGCGGCTTGAATCGCTTTAACCGCCTTGACGGTCAACAGCTCTGGGTCGCCCGGGCCGGCGCCCACCAAGGTGCAGTGGCCCGGGCTGTTGATCGTGCGCTGCATTGGCACTGCGTTGTGGTGCATGACGCGGCCGAGGCTTTGTGGGCCGGGCGCTGGGGTGCTGGGGTGTGTCATGGCGTCGTCCTCATTTTTCTGCTGACAGACGCACGATGTGTGCCACCTGTTGCGCGATGGGTTCAGGTACGGGGATCGCGCCGTCCATGACCCGGGCCACCCATTGCGCGGTGGAGGCCGCATCGGGCGCGGGCAAATCAGGCAACTGTGCCAGTGGGCCGGGTTGGGCCTCTTGCACGCGCGTGACGTTGCCGTGGTGCAGGGCGTCCATGGCCGGGGTGCGGCGCGCATCGGCCACTGGTTCGCCCTCGGTGCCACGCAGCAGCAGGGCGGAGGCACCCACCAGCTTCAGGGTGTCGGTCATGGCCACGGCGTATTCGGGGTGGGTGTAGCTGGTAACCAGCGTGGCCGGGCCGTCGCACGGGTTCAACAGCTTGACCAGGCTGTGCGCCGGGTTGCGCAGACCCACCACCTGACGTACCGCCAGCAACCGCGCCAGACCGGGGCACAACAGTTCTGTGGGGACAAACTGCACCTCACCAATAGCTATTGAAGATATAGCTTTCTGGGCTTTTATATCAAGGGCTAGAAGCACATTTTGTGTAGAAACCCGGGTGGCTTCGGTGGTGCAGCCATGCATCACCACCGCCAAGCCCTGGCGCGCCAGCAGCAGCGCCAGCAGCGGGGTCAGCGCAGGCAATTTGCGTGCGCCGTTGTAGCTGGGCAGCACCACCGTAGGGCAACCGTGGGTGGGGATGGTGCACAGGCGGGCGCGGGTGGCGTCCAGAAATCCAGCCATCTCTTGCGGGGTTTCGCCCTTGATGCGCATGGCGATGCAAAACGCACCTACTTCCAGATCGGTCACCGTGCCGTCGAGCACCTGGCCAAACAGGTCGGCTGCGTGCGCGCGGCTTAAGGCGCGCGCGCCGTCCTTGCCGCGGCCGATGTCCTTGATGTAGTGGGCGATGCTCATAGGTGTCGATTGTCCTTGAGCCTTGATAACTTCGGGTGATGAGCTTATGCCACGGTGGCGGTAGTGGGCAGGGCCGCGCGCACCAGGCGTTGCAACTGCGGCACACACGAGCCACATTGCGTGCCGCAGTGCAGCGTGGCTTGCAGCGATGCCAGTGCATTGGCTGGCGTGCAAGCGCCGGGTTCAGGTTGAGCCCCGATGCATTGGGCCAAATGGTCAGTGATGGCCACGTCGGTCACATCCATACAGGTGCATACCGGGCGCCCGCGCGACACCACGGCAATTGGCGGGGTGGCACCGGGGATCAGAATGGCGCGACCGTAGGCGGGAGCGGGCTGGCCTTCCTTGAGCAAGGTCGCCATCCAGGCGTGGGCGCGCGCGTCGCCGGCCAGCACATAGGCTTCAAGCTGGGTGTGGGTGTCGGTCTCGATCAGACGGGCGGCGCGCCACTGGCTGCGCTTGGCATCGGCGTAGCGGATCACCTCTATACCGGTCACGCCCAACAACTCTTGCACGCGCTGCACCACGAGCGGCGCGGGCGGGTGGGCACAGGCAGCACGCAGATGCAAACCGACGCGCTCGGTCTGCGCGTCGGCTGCGCCATTGCCGAACAGCACCAGGCTGGCGAAATCGAACGCGCCAAACAGCGATTGCAGTGCCTGGCGTGCGGCGGGCAAATCCTGCGCGGGCAGCCAGGCCAGCGCCACCAGTTGCCAGGGCAACTCGGCTTTGAGCACCTTGATGGGTGTGTGCTTGAACTCGGGCTGGCGCGAATGTGGACACAGGGCCGGCGCGGTCAGTGCGTTCACACCCGCCAACTGCACGGAAACACCGGGTACCTGGGCTGGTCCGGCGGCGCTGGCCATACGTGCACCGCTCACCCACTCCGGCCCCCAGTGCATGGCCACAAAGGCTTGTAGCGGTGCCACTTCAGCGCTGGCCTGGGCGGGCAGCAGCACGCTGCCCTGCGCGCTGGTCAGGTGCACCAGTTCCCCGTCCTTGATGCCCCGCTGTTGCATGTCTGCCGGGTTGAGTTGCACCACCGGTTCGCTGGCGTGGCCAAACAGGCGCGCCACGTTGCCGGTACGGCTCATGCCGTGCCACTGGTCACGCAAGCGGCCCGTTGTCAGCGCAAACGGAAAGCGGGCGCTGCACGGTGTGGCCACGGGGCGGGGCGCACACGCCACAAAGCGCGCGCGGCCGTCGGGCGTGGCAAAGTGGCTGTTGGTGTACAGGCGTTCGGTGGCGTGGCTTGCACCTTGGGCAAACGGCCAAAGCTGGGGCCCCTGTTCAAGCTGCGCGTAGCTCAGACCGGTGATGTCCAGGTCGCGCCCACGGGTGGATTCGCGATGCTCGTTCCACACCGATTCCGGCGTGGTGTAGTCAAAGCGCAGCGCGTCGGGCACGCTGGGCAGGTGGCGGCGCAAGGCCTGCGCCAGCGCAGTGGCAATGGCCCAGTCTGGCCGCGCCGCACCAGGGGCTGGCACGGCAGTACGTTGGCGGCTGATGCAGCGCTCGGAGTTGGTCACGGTGCCGTCTTTTTCGCCCCAGGTGGCTGCAGGCAGCAGCAGGTCGGCGAAGTCGCAGGTGGCCGGTGTGGCAAAGCTGTCTTGCACCACAACCAATTCGGCGCGCTGCAGGGCGCGGCGCACCAGGGCTTGGTCGGGCAACGAGTGCGCCGGGTTGGTGCAGACAATCCATAGCGCCTTGATGCGCCCGTCAGCGGCGGCCTGAAACATCTCGAGAGCCGTGGGCCCAGGCGTGGCAGGCACGCTGGGCACACCCCACAGCGCGGCGACTTCGGCGCGGTGTTTGGTATTGGCCAGGTCGCGGTGGGCGCTGAGCAAATTGGCCATGCCGCCCACCTCGCGCCCGCCCATGGCGTTGGGCTGGCCAGTGAGCGACAGGGGTCCGGCACCGGGTTTGCCGATTTGCCCGCACGCCAGATGCAGATTGATGAGCGAGGTGTTGTTGTCGGTGCCGTGGCTGGACTGGTTCAGGCCCTGGCAATACAGGCTGAGCGTGGGCATCCGCGTAGGGTTGACCGTGCCGCTTGCGGCACCATCGGCCGTATGGCTCGCCATGCTGTCGCCCACCCCGGCAAACCAGCGCGCAGCTTGCACCAGGTCAGCTTGCGCAATGCCGCACACCTGCGCTACACGCGCCGGGGTGCAGTCGCGTACCATGGCCTTGAGCGCGTCAAAACCGCTGGTGTGCACGGCAATAAACGCCGCGTCCACCCAACCTTCCCAAAGCATGATGTGCAGCAGGCCGTGATGCAGCCAAACGTCGGTGCCGGGCTGGATTTGAAGGTGCAGGTCGGCCTGCGCGGCAGTGTCGGTACGACGCGGGTCCACCACGATCCACTTTTGCGCCGGGTTGGCGCGGCGCGCGTCTTCCAGACGCCTGAACAAAATAGGGTGCGCGTAAGCCGGGTTGGCGCCAGTGATAAAAACGCAAGCGGCGTGGTTGAGGTCGTCATAGCACGCGGGCACGCTGTCCATGCCCAGGGTTTGCTTGTAGCCGGCCACGGCGCTGCTCATGCACAGGCGCGAGTTGCTGTCGATGGCGTTGGTGCCCACCAGCCCCTTGGCCAGCTTGTTGAAGACGTAATAGTCTTCCGTGAGCAGTTGGCCCGAGATGTAGAACCCCACGGCATCGGGTCCGTGCAGCGTGATGATGGCCGCCAGGCGACGTGCGGCATCGTCCAGCGCGGCGTCCCAGCCAATGACGCGGGTGGGACCGCCGCGCACGTCGCGCACTTGCGGCTGCAGCAGGCGGGAATGCACGGCCACCGGGCTGCTGGCGCTTAAGTGCAGTGTGCTGCCCTTGGTGCACAGGCGCCCCCGGTTGGCGGGGTGATCGGGGTCGCCGCGCACGCCAGTGATCTGCTCGCCGACCGAGTCAATCAGCACCCCGCAGCCCACGCCGCAGTACGGGCAGGTGGAGCGGGTGGTGCGCGAAGCACCGTTAGCACGCACGGCGGCAGGCAGGTCGGGGCCAGACATGGCGCGGCTCCGGTACTCAGGCCGCGCAGTCGCTGGCACCCCGTGCCGGGCCCGCCACCGGGCGTGTCAGGTCGGTGGCCAGGGTGTCGAGTTCGCTGCGCTTGAGCTGCACCGCGCCGTCGTGCACGCGTACGCTGAAAGCGGGAGTGCAACCTTCGTCGGGCTCGGCCGCCTGTCCATCAGCCAAGCCAATGCGCCAGTTGTGCAGTGGGCAGGCCACATGGGTTCCCGCCACGATGCCCTGGCTCAAGGGGCCGCCTTTGTGGGGGCAGCGGTCCAGCAGCGCGTGTACCACGTCGCCGTCGGTGCGAAACAAGGCCACATCCACGCCTTGCTTGCGCTGCACGCGCCGCGAGCCCAAAAGGGGAATGTCTTCAACGGTACAAACAGTGACCCAATCGCTCATGATGACTCTCACTTTAATAGCTTCTAGCGCATGCTATATAAGCGCTAGAGGCAGATTTCTTATATAAATTGCAGCCGGTACATCTCACGCCGTCAAGGCTTCGAACTGGCGCAAATCCACGCGCGCCTTGTCAAACTCAACCCACGGGTCG
>JAQTSL010000157.1 GCA_028711355.1 Rhodoferax sp. | reverse complement strand
CTGTTTCATTGATCGGTTTACCACGCCCAAAGCAGACTTTGTCGGATGTCCGCCTCTGGCCCGTTGCTGTTGCCGACCCAAAGCGGAAGTCGACTACGAATGGTTCAGGCCCCAATAGCTGAAGTTTAAGGCTTATGCATCAGGTGGGTACACTGCAATCCAGCAATCATCAGTTTCTTTCTTTACATATCCTGAAATGGGGATATTGAAATTTCTGAATCAAACAAAATTTGCCTAACCATCACGCTAAGTCGCGCAATTTCCATCATCACCCCACCAGATCATGTTCCCTCAATCCCTTAGCTTTCCACTTCCGGAACCTTGGCAGCAAACCACTTTTTCAACTTCACGAGTTGGATTTATCAACTTCTTGGTTGGGCCAAACGGTAGTGGTAAGTCTCGATTCGCAGCGAATTTGCGTGGTCAGCTACCGAATTCCAGATTACTAGGGACGGATCGCCTTTCCGGAATGGAGCAAAACAACTCGCTAAGGAACATATTTGGCGACCATTTTTCGGGTGGCTTAGCAAAGGAGCACTTCAGTCATTTTAAGAATGCTGGACAGCAAGGGATGGGAATTGACACCATCGTGCTCCTTGAAGAGCGCATGGATCTAAGAATTCAAGTAGAAGCGACACTCAGTCACTTGTTCAATAGAAAAATTCGGCTGGAGTGGGATTCTGGAAAACTTCAGGCCTTCGCGAGTATCGGGACAACCGGCAATTCGTATCGACTAGATAGAGATGAGTGCCATGGAATAAAAGAACTGTTTGTTCTGCTAACGCATCTATACGACGACGAGCATCAATATCTCATCATTGATGAACCCGAGCTAAACCTCCATCCACAGTTCCAAGCCTTTTTCATGCACGAAGTTCGGAAAGTGGCGGGCTCACCGACTGCCGGAACGAACAAAAAGATCATCTTCCTGATCACTCACTCGCCTTTTATTCTGGACTTTCGTTCTATTCAGGACGTCAAATCGGTTATTTCTTTCTCTTCGACTCATCTGCCCCCACGCCAACTGTTCGACCTCGACGAAAGCACCTCCACCAGGCTGACATCGCTAGTCCCGCGACTGAACGTCCATCACAAACAACTCTTCTTTTCAGACAACCCGATATTTGTAGAAGGGATACTTGATGCTCAGCTGCTTGCAAATCTGCAGGAAGCAAGGGGAGTTTCGGTGGCCGGTGCAGGGAGCTGCATCATTGACGCGGGAGGGTGTGAAGAAGTAAACCGCTATTTGGAGCTGTGCTTAATACTCGGGAAAACTGCGCACTTTGTCTATGATTTAGACAGCCTCTTCTCTGGAAATTTACGTGCCTGTGTTCGGTCCGACGAGCAAATTCAGCACTTTCTTGCCGCAGCTGGTGTTGGTTCCGACTTTTCACGCTATTGTGGCGAACTTGATCGCGCACTAACCCGCGCTATTGATACCCTGCTTGATTTGCCAATCACCAACGCTGCACATAATCTCCTTCAGCTCCTACACAATTCCGGCCCTAAAGCAGACTGGCAAACTCCGGCAATTGCGAAAGCCAGAGTGGCAGTCCTGACCGCCATAAGTCGATTTCGTTCAGAGGTTGTCGCGATGCTTGATTCTGCGTCTGTTGCGGGCATTGAAGGCAGACTTGCTCAGTTGGTCCAGGTATTACGTCTGAAGAATGTGCACCTACTTGCTGGCGGCACACTTGAACGATATTTGCCTTCCTACTCAGGTGACCCATACGTATTGCCTGACGATCAGAAACGGCTCGCCGTTGCAGCTGAACTTGACTACCTCTCAGCCATCAGAACGGAAAAAGAACTTGCAACACGTTATACAGACTTGTTTGCAGTCTCAAACCTCCTGCCGGGGAAGGTCAACGTCGACCTCGACACCGTATTACGGGACTACTTGAGCAGGTTCATCCATGAACTTCAGTCAGCTTTAATCTCTAACTCAGCTTGGGAATTACCGCAGTTGCAAAACCATCTTGCAATTGTCCAGAAGAACACGTCAAAGGTATTCAGCGTGATATCGCTGACTAGACCATCAACTCGCCAGTTTCAGGCTCAGATTCGGATAGCCGAATTACTAGGTGGAATATCAAGGGTCGTGGAGGTTACGCATCAAACCAACGCAGGGATGGGGGAATTCATACTTTCACCGAGTGGGAGCGTGGCTTAGCTCATAGGTTTATCGATAAGGGAGACTCTCTATACCGGTCATTCATGACTGTCCGCTCGTGGTCGTCAAGAGTCATTCGCAGTCAAAAAATCTGTGACTGTTTCCGCTGCTCAAGAGCCCTTCAGCCAAGAAAGCCGGCGTATTCGGTTGAATGACAGCTTCCGAGTGTCGGAGACCGCAAAACTCCCGAACTGGACCAGCATCGGGAATGACCGCTTCGGAGAACTCGACGGAAATTTCTGACTCGCGATGAGGGACTGGTTATGGCCCCAAGCGGCCCCTCAACCAGCACGAAATATCAAGAATTCACGGGCAGGTAGGACGCGATATTCGCAATCGCACGGTCAACATACAGTTCCTTTTCGCCTACCGGGGCAACGTAGTGCATCGCAGACTTGGCTGCGTCAAGCCCCTCAAAGCGTGCAATGACCCAAGCGGCCAAATACTGGGAAGACAGGCAACCGCCAGCCGTCGCGACATTGCCATCAGCGTAGAAAGGCTAGTTCAGGACATCAACCCCTGCTTCCTGTACCCACGGCTTCGTCAGCAGATCGGTGCAGGCGGGAATCGATTTCAAAAACCCAAGTTTGGCCAGCATCAGCGTGCCGGAGCATTGGGCACTGCGTCGGCATCACATGCCTCTGCCAGCGTGGACTGAGCGTGCAAAGTAACACCATTCATTGATGTCACCGTTGGCGTGGGACACGAAAGCGTAACGCGCAGATCAAGACACAGGTCAGCCGCGACGCTCTGTACGAAACAACACAATCCCGACAAGGGTGCCCGGTGCTCAGGCCGCTGGCGGGGCAAAAGACCCGACAAATCTGCCGCAAGGCCGGGGAATGGGTCTTGCAAACCAGGCAAAAACAGGTGGCACGCACTTTGCAATGGAAAAGGTGCAAAGGACAGCACACCATGCCAAACGATCTCATCATCAACGACACCACCTTGCGTGACGGCGAACAAACCGCTGGGGTGGCTTTTACGGTAGACGAGAAATGCGCCATTGCCTGCGCCCTGTCTGGCGCCGGTGTGCCAGAGATGGAAATCGGCATCCCCGCCATGGGCGAGGAAGAAATTGACTGCATCAACACCATTGCCGCGCTGGAGCTGCCCGCCGCGTTGATGGTCTGGGGCCGCCTGACCGATGCCGATCTGGCCAGTGCCCTGCGCTGCCAGGCGGACATTGTTCACCTGTCGATCCCCGTGTCAGACATTCACCTGCAGCACAAGCTGCGCCAGTCGCGCGAATGGGTGCTGGCGCAGGTCACCCGCGTGATCGAAAAAGCGGTGGCCAGTGGCCGCAAGATTTCACTGGGTGCGGAAGATGCGTCACGCGCCGACACCGGTTTTCTGGCGCTGGTGGCCCGCCGGGCCCAGGCCTGCGGTGCCAGCCGCATCCGTTTTGCCGACACCCTGGGGGTGCTGGACCCGTTTTCCACTTTTGATGCCATTGCCCGCTTGCGTGAGGCGGTGGACCTTGAGATTGAAATCCACGCCCACAACGACCTCGGCCTGGCCACCGCCAACACGCTGGCCGCCTTGCGCGGCGGTGCCACCCATGCCAACACCACCGTCAACGGGCTGGGTGAGCGCGCTGGCAATGCCGCCCTGGAAGAAGTGGTGATGGGCGTGCGCCACCTGCACCATGCCCAGACCGGTGTCGACACCCAGGCGCTGGTGCCCATTTCGCGCCTGGTGGAGCGCGCCTCGGGGCGCCGGGTTGCTTTCAACAAAAGTATTGTGGGCGAGGCCGTGTTTACCCATGAATCCGGCATTCATATTGACGGTCTGCTGAAAAATGCCTCGACCTACGAGAGTTTTGATCCCTCGGAACTGGGCCGCCACCGCAGCACGGTGCTGGGCAAACACTCGGGCTCGCAGGCGGTGCGCCAGGCCTACGGGCAATTGGGCGTGGTGCTCGACGACGACGCCTTGACCGCCCGCCTGTTGGCGCGCATCCGCGACCACGCCATGCGTGTCAAACAGCAAGCCACCAGCGATGAGCTGCGCCGCTTTTTGCTGGAATCGCTTGATGGATCGGCATCCGGCATCAGCAGCGCCATGGTGGCCCCGGATTGTCAAGCCACGCTTGGGTTTGACCTTGTTGGTCACTGCGCCCCGCCCGGATTGCACCGCACCCACCTTCAAACCTCAACCCAGGAATAAGCCCCGTGGAAGCCTTTCTGAAACAACTCAAAGCCCTGTCCTCCGCTGAAGACTTTCTGCAGTACTTTGGCGTGCCGTTTGATCAACAGGTGGTCAATGTCAGCCGCCTGCACATTTTGAAGCGCTTATTTCAGTACATCCGGCAAGAGAACCTGCTGGCCATGACCGATGAAATCCAACTTTTCACCCAATACCGCGAGCAGTTGGTCAAGGCTTACGCCGACTTCGTTTCATCAACCCCGGCGCAAGAAAAAGTGTTCAAGGTATTTCAGGACACCGAGGGCCGCCAGCATGTCTCGCTGGACAGTTTGAAGGCGACGCTACCGCGACACGCCACGGCTTGAATGGATGCACCCGTGATGAGCCACTCTGCCGTTCCAGCGCCAACCGCCGCAAAACTTGCCGTGTCCCCTAAGTCTGGCACGCTGGGTCGTCGTCGGCTGCTCATGCTGGCTGCTGTTTTGCCGCTGGCCGCCTGGCGCGTTCAGCAAGGTGCGCAGGCTGCTCCCCTGCAATGGCAGGGCACGGCCATGGGCGCACCCGCAAGCTTGATCCTGCACCATGACGGCGATGCAGCAGGGGCCCAGGCCGCTTTGACGGCGACTTTGGCCGAGGTGGCGCGCTTGGAAGCCATGTTCAGCCTGTTTCGCGCTGACTCGGTTTTATCCCGGCTCAATCGCAATGGTCGCGTTGATAACGCGCCGCCCGAATTCGTCGAACTGCTGCGCACGTCGCTTGCCATGGCAGCACTCTCCAACGGTGTGTTCGATCCCAGCATCCAGCCGCTGTGGAACTTGTACTTTGACCACTTTGTGGTTGGCGGCAACACCCAGCCACCCGCGGCTGACCGGGTAGCACAGGCACGCGTTTTGGTTAATTGGCGCGGTGTGCGACTGGCAGGCTCAAGCGTCACGCTGGAGCACCCCGGCATGGGGCTCACGCTCAACGGAATTGCGCAGGGCTTTATCACCGACCGTTGCGCTGCGCTGCTGCGCTCCCATGGTTTTGGCCACCTGTTGGTGGACATGGGTGAACCCCGTGCGCTTGCGGCCAAGCCTGATGGCGCGTCCTGGCAAATCGGCTTGGCTGATCCGCGCGAACCCAGCCGTGCGCTGCACACGCTGTCGGTCGTTGATCGGGCGGTGGCGACCTCGGGGGGTTATGGAACGATGCTCGACGCCAACGGCCTCTATACCCACCTGATCAACGCGCGCACCGGCCGCAGCGCGCCCGCTTTTGAAAGCGTCACCGTGGTAGCCCCCAGCGCCACCCAGGCCGATGCGCTGTCAACCGCGCTGGCACTGATCCCTGGCAACAACCCGTCAACGCGCCTGGCCTTGTTGCAGACCCAGCCAGGCTGCCGCGCCCTGTGTATCAACAGCGCAGGTGTGGTGAGCGAGCTGGTATGAATACTCCTGATGACAACCTGATCGAGGGATTGGCCCGGGTCGTCGCAGTCGATGGTGCCCAGGTCTGGTTGGTAGCCGAGCAGCCTGCGGCCTGTGGCAGTTGTGCCACGCGCAGCGCTTGCGGCGCAAGCCACACCACCAAAGCGGCCGCTAGTTGGCGTGCCCCACGCGCGCTGGGGCAGGGCCAGACTCAGACACTTTTGGCGCTAGGTGACACCGTCCACGTGGGCGTGGATCGCACCGCGCTCACCCGCGCGACGCTTGTCGCTTACACGCTGCCAATGCTTGCCATGCTGCTGGCTGCCAGTGCGTCGCAAAGTGCTGGGGACGGGGTTGCCATTGCTGCGGCGCTGGCCGGTTTGCTGACCGGTGTGGCGTTGGCGCGGCTGCTGGCACGGCGCTGGCGCAATGCGTTACAGCCGGTGGTATTGGGTCGGGCGACAAGCCACACCGGTAGCGCGTGTGCGCCCCAACCCTTGGCTGCACCGCGCGTAGTGCTGTTTCCTTTGGTTCAGCAAAGGAGCCGGTAATGCAAGACTTTTTACTGGTGTTGCTCAGCACCGCCATCGTCAACAACGTGGTGCTGGCCAAGTTTTTGGGTCTGTGTCCTTTCATGGGCACTTCGTCGCGCCTGGATACCGCCATCGGCATGGGGCTGGCCACCACCTTTGTGCTGACCCTGTCCACCGGCTTTGTCTGGGTGGCCGAGGCGCTGTTGCTGGCGCCGCTTGATTTGTCATTTCTGCGCACCCTGACGTTCATCTTGGTCATTGCCGCGGTCGTCCAGTTCACCGAGATGGTGATTCGCCGCATCTCGCCGCCCCTGTACCAGGCACTTGGGGTCTATTTGCCACTGATCACCACCAACTGCGCGGTGCTGGGTGTGGCCTTGCTGACCATCCAGGGAGGCTACGGGTTTGTCGCCAGTTTGTTGCGTGGCTTTGGTACGGCGCTTGGTTTTGGCTTGGTGCTGGTCATTTTTGCTGGCTTGCGCGAGCGCATGGCGCTGGCTGAGGTGCCCAAGGCCTTCGAGGGCGCACCGATTGGTTTCATCACCGCTGGCATTTTGTCGCTGGCGTTTTTAGGGTTTGCCGGACTGGGGGTGCAATGATGACTGCAAGCACCATCATTCAAGCTGCTGAGGCGGTCGTTGCGATTGGCTTGCTGGGGACTGCGCTGGGTCTGATTCTGGGGGTGGCCGCGCGCTATTTATCGATGCCGGTGGATAACCGTACCGAATCTGTTGCTGCGCTGCTGCCCGGCTCCAATTGTGCGCAATGCGGCTTTGCCGGTTGCAAGCAGGCCGCCGCTGCCATGGTGGAAGGGCGCGCTGCGCCCAACTGCTGCCCGCCAGGCGGCGTCAGCACGGCGCAGCGCCTGGCCGACCTGCTGGGGGTGCGCTTGAGTGCCGATGCGTCAGACGCTGCACCGCAGTGTGTCGCCTGGGTTGATGAGGAGCGCTGCATTGGGTGCACCCGATGCATTCGCAAGTGTGGCTCGGACGCCATTGTGGGAGCCCTCAAACAAATGCACACCGTGCTGCCCGAGGCTTGTTATGCCTGCGGCCTGTGCCAAGCTGAATGCCCGACCGATGCCATCATCATGAAGCCCGTGCTACCCACGCTGGCTACCTGGCACTGGCCAAAGCCAGCGGCCAAACAAGCGGTGACTGTTTGAGGGGATGCCACGATGATGCTGTTTCAAGTTCGCGGCGGGGTCAAGCTCAGCTACCGCAAAGAGCTCAGCAGTGAAAGCCCGATTGTGCAGATGCCAGCTCCCAAGCGCGTATGCATCCCCCTGCAACAACACGTAGGCAGCCCCGCCGAAGCGGTGGTGGTGCCGGGCCAGTGGGTGGGCAAAGGTCAATTGATCGGCCGCGCCGGTCGCGGTGTCTCTGCCAACGTACACGCGTCCACCTCGGGCACCGTGATCGCCGTTGAAGACCGCGTGGCGCCGCATCCGTCGGGGCTGACCCAGCCGACGGTGGTGATTGAGGCCGACGGCCAAGACCGCTGGGCCGATTTGCCCGTGCCGATCACCGCCGACTTTCCCTTGCCAGTCACCCCCAGGGAACTCAGTGAACGCGTCGCTGCGGCTGGCATTGTTGGTCTGGGCGGCGCGGCCTTTCCCTCAGCAGTCAAGCTCGATTTGCGCTACAAGCACAGCATTGACACGCTGGTGATCAACGGCGCCGAATGTGAGCCCTACATCACCTGCGACGACCGCTTGATGCGCGAGGCGGCCCATGAGATTGTGGATGGCGTGCGCATCATGGCTTATGCGCTGGCAGCGCACGACATCATCATCGCCATTGAGGCCAACAAGCCCAAGGCCGTAGCCGCCATGCGCGCAGCCGCCGTTGTCGATCAAAGCATTCGGGTGGTGACCGTTCCCACCCGCTTTCCGATGGGGTCCGCCCAGCACCTGCTGTTG